>NZ_SOEM01000007.1:0-213461 GCF_004368875.1 Neorhizobium sp. R1-B | reverse complement strand
CGCTTTGCCCTCAGCCATTGCGGTGTTGCGATCACCCCAATGACAAACGAGGCCGGAGCATCATAACAGACGCTCCGGCCTCTCAATGTATAAGGCGGCCCGGAGGCCGCCTTTTCGAAATCAACGAGCAGAAAGCTTATTCTGCCGAAGCTTCGGCAGCCTTTGCGGCTTCGGCGGCTTCTGCAGCTGCCTTTGCTTCGGCGGCATCCGCTGCCGCCTTTTCGGCGGCAAGAGCCTGGGCTGCTGCAACCTTTTCGGCTTCGATACGTGCCTTCTCGTCGGCGACTGCCTGACGCTCGGCTTCGTTCAGCTTGCGGGCGCGGGTGCCGGTGTTCTCGACGATACGAGCCGACTTGCCGCGGCGGTCGCGGAGGTAGTAGAGCTTCGCACGACGGACCTTACCGCGACGAACGACTTCGACGCTCTCGACCATCGGGGAGTAAACCGGGAACACACGCTCGACGCCTTCGCCGTAGGAGATCTTGCGGACCGTGAAGCTTTCGTTCAGACCGCCACCGGAACGGGCGATGCAAACGCCTTCATAGGCCTGTACGCGGGTACGGTTGCCTTCCGTCACGCGAACGTTGACGCGGACCGTGTCGCCCGGAGAAAATTCTGGAAGCGTACGCTTGGCTGCAATCTTGGCGGCCTGTTCGGCCTCGAGCTGCTGAATGATGTTCATCGTCTCAAACCTTTGGTTCTTCTGAAACAGCCAGAGCGCTCGATGAATATTCCTTGGTCACGCCTCGGAATTTGCTATTAGGCAGAGCGGGTTCGCCATTCTTTGTTGCTGGTCGACGGGAGTTTTCCCATTTCCGGCTGCGCCAATACACGAAAGAGTCCCGTTTGTCATCCCGTTGATTGCGATTTTGTGACGGAAATGCCGCCTGCTTGCCGCCCGGCACCTCTGCCGTTATGTGGGGCTACGGGATGAGGAAACATCAATGACAATCACAATGATCATATTGCTCGCTGCGGCGGGTTTTCTGTCAGGCGCGGTGAATGCGATCGCCGGCGGCGGTACGTTCTTGACCTTCGGGGCCATGACGCTTGCCGGGGTGCCGCCGATTTCCGCCAATGCGACCTCCTCGATCGTTCAATTCCCGGGCTATATTACCTCGACCATCGCCTATTGGGACGAGATATCTCACCGCTGGCGTAGCGCCCTAATACTCGCCATCATATCCGTCGTCGGCGCATTCGCCGGCTCCTTCCTGCTCCTGTCGCTCGATAATCCATCTTTCCGTGAGATTGTGCCCTGGCTGCTCGCGGCCGCGACGGCCGTCTTTGCCGCCGGTCCGTGGCTGAAGCCGAAGGCATCGGCGGAACGGTCGGCCAACTCGCCGGCCTGCATCATCGGTCAGTTCCTGACGTCGATCTATGGCGGTTTCTTCGGCGCCGGCATGGGCATCATGATGCTGGCTGTGCTCGGCATCACGACCGGCGGCAGCTATCATCATCTCAACGCGCTGAAGAATATGCTGGCGGTATTGATCGCCGCCGTCGCCATCGTGGTCTTCGTCGGCGGCGGGGTCATCGCGTGGCCGGAAGCACTGGTGATGATTCCTGCCGGCGCACTTGGCGGTTACGCCGGGGTCTGGATGGCGCGGCGTATCTCGCAAGCCGTCTTGCGCTGGTGCGTGGTAGCCGTCGGGGTCGGGCTGACGGTCTATTATTTCGCGACCGGCTGATCGGAAAGGAGATCGGGGCGGCGTTCGGCGGTCAGCTTCCGCGCTTCCTCCAGCCGCCATTTCTCGATCGCGGCGTGGTTTCCGGAGGTCAGCACCGAGGGGATCTCGCGTCCTTCGAAGACCTGCGGCCGCGTATATTGCGGATGCTCCAGCAGCCCGTCCTCGAAACTCTCATGGGTGCCGGAAAGCGCATTTCCCATGACGCCGGGAAGCATACGGATCACCGCATCGAGCAGCGTCAGCGCCGCGGGTTCTCCGCCGGAAAGAATATAGTCGCCGATCGAAACCTCTTCGAGATTGCGCGCATCGATCACCCGCTGGTCGACGCCTTCGAACCGGCCGCAGACGATCACCACGCCATCTCCGGAAGCGAGTTCTCGAACTCTTTGCTGTGTCAGCGGTTTTCCGCGCGGGCTCATCAGCAGGCGAGGGCGGTTGTCGCCTCCCGAAACATGGTCGATCGCTTTGGCGAGAATGTCCGGTTTCAGGACCATGCCCGCACCTCCCCCGGCCGGGGTGTCGTCCACCGTCCGGTGCCGATCCTCCGCAAAATCCCGGATCTGGACGGTTTCAATCGACCACTGGCTGCGCTCCATGGCCTTTCCCGCGAGCGAAAAGCCGAGATGTCCGGGAAACATTTCCGGGTAGAGCGTCAGGACCGTCGCGCGAAAGCTCATTTCTTGCCCTTGCGGGGAAGCCCAGGCGCTGAGCCTTCGTCGGGGTTCTCGATGAGGCCCGCCGCCTCCGGGTCGATAAGGATCTTGCCGCTTTCAAGATCGATCTCCAGCACCGCGGCTTCGGAGAACGGGATCAGGGCCGGGCGGAGGCCGGGCCCTTTCAGCTCCAGGAGATCGCCAGCGCCGAAGTCGTATACGCCGCTCACCGTACCATAGCTCTTGCCGTGCTGGTCGACCGCTTCGAGGCCTTCGAGATCGGCATAGTAGAACTCGTCTTCCTCCAGTTCCTCGTCCGGCAGATTGTCGCGCTCGATAAAGAGTTCGAGGCCGTTCAGGCTTTCCGCGGAGCTACGGTCGTTGACGCCGCGAAACCGCACGATTACGACGTTCTTGGCTTCGCGGACCTCGAGAATCTCGAAGGCCCGGCCGTCGGCGCTATGCAGCTTGCCATAATCTCCCAGCGCTGTCGGATCGGCCGTGTAGGAGCGCACGCGGACCTCTCCCCTCAGACCTTGGGCAGCGCCTATCGTCGCCATCAGAACGGGGTTTTCGAGCTTGGTCATGCGGGTCGTTCCGGTTCCATTTGCGTTTCATTTAATCTCTGGGAGGCCAAAAGCAAACAGCAAAAGGGCAGCGCGTTGCCGCGCTGCCCTTTTCACGAAAAAATGGCCCGGAAAAGCTTATGCTTCGGCAGAAGCAGCGGCTGCGTCGGCGGCCTTTTGGGCACGCTCGGCGGCGCGTTCCTGGGCCTTCTTGCCAGGCTTTGCCTTTTCCGGATTGCTGCGGGTGTCGCGCTTTGCAATGCCGGCTTCGGCGAGGAAGCGCAGGACGCGGTCGGTCGGCTGTGCGCCCTTTGCGATCCATTCCTGGATGCGCTCGGCGTTCAGTTCGACGCGCTTTGCGTCGTCCTTGGCGAGCATCGGGTTCCATGCGCCGAGCTTTTCGAGGAAACGGCCATCGCGGGGCGAGCGAGCATCAGCAACGACGATGTGGTAGTACGGGCGCTTCTTGGAGCCGCCGCGGGCGAGACGAATCTTCAGGGACATTTTCTTACTCCTTAGTCTTTCCGTTGTCCGCCGGTGTCAGGCGGATTGTTTGGTGCCGCCATGTTCGGCGGCGATGGCTTCATGATGCCGGATGACTTCCTTGATGACGAAGTTCAGGAACTTCTCGGCGAAATCCGGGTCCAGATGGGCTTCCTTCGCCAGCCGGCGGAGGCGTTCGATCTGAAATTCCTCGCGCGCCGGGTCAGCCGGCGGCAGATCGTATTGGGCCTTCAGAAGGCCCACTTCCTTGGTGCAGCGGAAACGCTCCGCCAGCATGTGCACCAGCGCCGCGTCGATGTTGTCGATCGACTGGCGGTAGCTCGAAAGCCTGGCTTTGACGTCGGGATCAACCACGAACTTCCTCCCTGTCACTTCTTTTTCGGCAAGCCGGGAAGACCCGGAAAACCGCCGCCGAGGCCGGGCAATCCGCCCATTCCGCCGCCTGGAAGACCCGGCATCGAGCCGGGCTTGATACCTGCGGCCTGCGCCTGCTTCTGCAGTGCTTCAAGTTGCTTCGGATCGAGCTTGGACAGATCGGGCATGCCGCCCATTCCACCCATTCCGCCGCCAAGCCCCATCTTGGAGGCAAGGCCGCCCATCATCTGCTTCATCATGCCGCCCTTGCCCTTGCCGCCCATCATTTTCATCATGTCGGCCATCTGGCGGTGCATCTTCAGAAGCTTGTTGATTTCGGCAGCGTCCGTGCCGGAGCCGGCTGCGATACGCTTCTTGCGGCTGTGCTTCAGCATATCAGGGTTGGCGCGCTCGGCCTTGGTCATCGACTGTATGATGGCGATCTGGCGATCGAACATCTTGTCGTTCATGCCCGACGCGGCGAGCTTGTCCTTCATGCCGGCCATGCCCGGCATCATGCCCATGATGCCGCCCATGCCGCCGAGCGATTTCATCTGGCGAAGCTGGTCGGCGAGGTCATTCAGGTCGAACTTGCCCTTGGCCATCTTCTCGGCCATGGCGCGCGCCTTTTCGGCGTCGATATTTTCCGCAGCCTTTTCGACCAGCGAGACGATGTCGCCCATGCCGAGGATGCGGTCGGCGATGCGGCGAGGATGGAATTCTTCCATCTCCGTCATCTTTTCGCCGGTACCGATGAGCTTGATCGGCTTGCCGGTCACGGCACGCATCGAAAGCGCCGCACCACCGCGGCCGTCGCCGTCCATGCGGGTCAGAACGAGGCCTGTGATGCCGACGCGTTCGTCGAAATTGCGGGCGAGATTGACGGCGTCCTGACCGGTGAGGCTATCGGCGACGAGCAGGATCTCGTGCGGATTGGACTTCCGCTTAATCTCCGCCATCTCCTGCATCAGCGGCTCATCGATATGGGTGCGGCCGGCGGTGTCGAGGATGACGACGTCATGACCGCCGAGTTTGGCTGCCTGCACGGCGCGTGCTGCAATATCGGTCGGCGACTGGCCGGCAATGATCGGCAGCGTGTCGACGCCCGTCTGCGTACCGAGCTGACGAAGCTGTTCCTGGGCTGCCGGGCGGCGCGTGTCGAGCGACGCCATCAGCACTTTCTTCTTTTCTCGATCGGTCAGCCGCTTGGCGATCTTGCCGGTCGTGGTGGTCTTGCCCGAGCCTTGGAGGCCGACCATCATGATGACGACGGGAGCTACCGCATGCAGGTCAATGCCCACACCTTCCGAACCGAGCATTTCAACAAGCTCGTCATGGACGATCTTGACGACCATCTGACCGGGCTTGATCGATTTCAGAACTTCGGCGCCGACGGCCTTTTCCCGCACCTTGTCGGTAAAGGAGCGGACGACTTCCAGCGCCACGTCCGCTTCGAGAAGCGCACGCCGAACCTCGCGCAAGGCGGCGGAGACGTCCGCTTCGCTCAATGCGCCACGGCCAGTCAGTCCACTCAAGATGGAGCCAAGACGGTCCTGGAGGCTTTCGAACATCGTTTCTTCCTTTTCCACGTTTCGGGAGTGCCCGAAACGTCGGGTTTCTCCGCGACAAAAACAAGGCGCCACAGGAGGCGCAAAGCCAAAAAGCACCCGAGGGCGCAACGCGCTGTCGGATGTTGACCTCCGGGCTCGGTAAAATCGGCCCCGGTCGGCGGCTCCAAGTTCTCGACTTGTCAGCAGATCGCCGGCTTAAACAGGAAAAGGCGGCGAAAGTCAAGCTACACAGGCGCTGTAACATTTCCGCGACCCGTTACTCGTCGCTTGAAGCCGGCCATTGCCAATCCTATAGCTTTGGCATGAACCGTCGAAAATTTCTCAAATGGTCCGGTATCGGAGCGATCGCAGCGCTTGCGGGCGGCTTTGCGGCAAGGGGAGCCATGGCTGCGAACAAGTATTACTCAGGCCCGATCTCCGATCATTTTGACGGAACGCATTTCTTCAATCCGAACGGGGAGGACCCCGAAGGATTGCTCAATCTCCTTCGCTGGCAGCTCGGTGGCGGCAGGGTCGATTGGCCGGCTGCGTTTGCAAGCCCGCTTCCGCAAGCCATGCCGGAAACGAGGATATCGGGCGAAAGGCTGGTGGTCACCATGGTCGGCCATGCGTCGCTGCTCATCCAGGTCGCCGGGCTGAACATCCTGACCGATCCCGTCTGGAGTGATCGCGCCAGCCCCGTCTCCTTTGCCGGCCCGAAGCGGGTCAATCCGCCCGGCATCCGCATCGGCGACCTGCCGCCGATCGATGTGGTGCTCGTCACGCATAATCATTACGACCATCTGGACCTGGAAACGCTTTGGGTGCTGCAGGGACGCGACAAGCCGCAGTTCATCACCCCGCTCGGCAATGATGCGATCATCCGGTCGCATGTGCCGGATGCGACGATCACTGTCATGGATTGGGATGGGCGTGAAAACATCACGCCTGACGTCACATTCCACTGCGAGCCCTGTCATCACTGGTCGGCGCGAGGCATGGGAGATCGGCGAATGGCACTCTGGGCCGCCTTCGTGATCGAAACGCCGGCAGGCAAGATTTATCACATCGGCGACACCGGCTTTCACCAGGGCATCAATTATCGGGCCGCCAAGGAAAAACATGGCGGATTCCGACTGGCCAACCTGCCTTTCGGGGCCTACGAGCCGCGCTGGTTCATGAAAGCGCAGCACCAAAATCCGGAAGAGGCGGTGGAGGGCATGCTTTTTTGTGGTGCAGCCTCGGTAGCCGGCCATCATTGGGGCACGTTCCAGCTCACCAATGAGGGCATAGAGGAGCCGGTCGCCGCGCTTTACGCCGCGCTTGATGCGCAACGCATTTCCCGCGACCGTTTCCGGCCTCTCCGGCCGGGCGAGGTGTTCGAAGTTCCTGCGGTTTCCGCCTGAGGCCTCGAGGAACGGTTTGACGGCATCTTCGAAAACGCCGATAGGGTCTGCTCATGAACATTCAGACGTCGACTGAACAGCAGACACGCATCCAGCGCCTCAAGGCGCTCACCGATGCCGCCCATCATGGGCTCGACCAGCGCATCATGGCGGCGGAGCCGTTCGCCAGCCGCGAGCGCTACGGATTGTTTCTGGAGGTACAGCATTGCTTTCATGCGGATGTATCGCCGCTTTATCACTCTCCCGAGCTTGGCTCGTTGCTGCCCGATCTCGCCAGCCGTTGCCGGCTCGATGCCCTGCGGCGGGACATAACCGATCTCGCCGGCAGCGCCCCGCCGATTCTGACCCCTCGGACCGGACCGCTCGGCGTACCGGCGGCGCTTGGCTGGCTCTATGTGGCGGAAGGTTCGAACCTCGGAGCCGCGTTCCTTCTGAAGGAAGCCGAAAAGCTCGACCTGTCGGAAAAATTCGGTGCGCGCCATCTCGCCGGCCATCCCGACGGACGCGGCCTGCACTGGCGAACCTTTGTCGCCGCTTTTAACGGCCTCACCCTCTCCGAGGCCGATGAGGCTGACGCGGCTGAAGGTGCCAGAGCAGCGTTTCGGCGCGTCCATGCGCTGGTGGAAGAGACTTTCGCCTGACGCCTGCTTCAGATCAGTGATCCCGTCGAGCTCCGGGTTTTGCGGGATCGGTGGCCGCGATCCAGATGACATGCCGGGCGCCGCCGCGTTTGCCATTGGCACGGATATTGACGACCTCGGTCGAAAAGCCGCTCTGTTTCAGGCGTCGGGTAAAGCCCTCGTCCGGCCCGGATGACCATACCGCCAGAACACCGCCTGGCCGCAAAGCGTCGCGTGCCGCCCGCAGGCCGTAAGCGTCATAGAGGCGGTCGTTCGATGCCCGGGTCAAGCCATCGGGACCATTGTCGACATCCAGGAGGATGGCGTCGAACCTGCCCTGCGCGCCGCGAATGACGTCGCCCACGTCCCCCTGATGGATAAGCGTGCGCGGATCGTCGAGACAGCCGTGGAAAACGCCGGCCATCGGTCCACGTGCCCAGCCGATGACCGCAGGCACAAGTTCGGCAACAGTCACGGAGGCGTCGGGAGGCAATACCGACAACGCGGCCCGCAAGGTGAAACCCATGCCGAGTCCACCAATGAGGATGGCCGGACGTGGGCGGCCTGCGATTTTCTGATGGGCCAGAGTAGCGAGCGCTTCTTCGGATCCGCTCAGCCGGCTGTTCATCAACTCGTTGGAGCCCAGCATGATCGAGAATTCCTGGCCACGCTGCTTGAGCCGCAGTTCGCCGCCATTGCCCGGTATCTCTGCGCGATCCAGCTGAATCCAAGGTAACATCGATCAAAGCCCTGTTTGTGACGGCTCCCCTATCATGAGGGGCGAGGCTGCGCCATCGCCGAGAACCAAGGGAGCATTCGGCATGGGATGAAATATGCAGCAGCACCGACATTCGCGATCCGAGGGCTGAAGGGCCGAACGCCAGAGCCGTCCTCAATGCCCGCCGGAGCCGTGAGCGTTGATGATGGCATCCGCCTCCTTCCCATAAAGTTCCTCGAAATGATCGAAGGTCTTGGAATAGTAGCCAATACCCTGGGTGGCCGACCGCAGCGACCGTGTCAGCTCTTCCAGCGCCCCGCCGGGCACAAGAGCCCTGAAAATGTCCCAGCCTTTGGCATTTTCGTCGCGATCGAAACCCAGGACCTGTCCTTTCAGGGACGACACGAGGGTTACTATGCCTCCCGAAAAGATCGAAGGGATGTGGATCTCGACCCGTGAAACCGGCTGCATCAGCACAGCCGACGCCTGGGACAGGGCCTGGCGTGTGCCCATTTTTGCGGCCGCCCGGAATGCGAAGTCGGAACTGTCCACGGAGTGATACTGTCCGTCGGTCAAGGTCACGCCGACGTCTATGACCTGAAAGCCTAAAGGTCCCTTCTCCATCGCCTCGCGCGCACCCATCTCCACCGCCGGTATATAGTTTCGCGGTACCGTGCCGCCTTTGACGGTTTCGGCGAAGGTGAAACCACCGCCCCGTTCGTTCGGCTTTACGTCCAGATGGACATCGGCGAACTGACCGGCTCCGCCGGTCTGCTTGCGGTGGCGATAGTGCACGGTCGAAGGCTTGGATATGGTCTCGCGGTAAATCGGGTTCGGAACCTCGTCGGTCACTTCCACGCGAAACACCTCCGAGAGAGTGTTGCGTAGCTCGCGCAGATGCACCGGCCCTTGCACGCAGACCAGCATTGCGCCGGTACCCTCTTCCTGCATGACCTTGAGCCCGCGATCCGTCTCGGCAAGTTTCGCCAACGTTGCCGAAAGCTTTGTTTCATCGCGCTCGTTGACGGGAACCAGGATACGCTCCAGCATCGGCGTGGGTGGCGTCGCCCAATTGGGCGGGACAGCGGCTTGTCCGGAAGTCAGCAGCGCCGGAATGGGAATATGGTCGGATTTGACTGCCGCGAAGATGGAGCCTGCCTTGCTGGCGGCGCCGGCCACCTTGCCGTTGCCGTTTTCCTGGATGGGTCCCAGACCGGCGCCGTTTAACGGCGAGCCCTGCTTCAGACCGTCGATCATCGACCGGACGACAATAGTCTTCCCGACATTGGCTCTATGAAATGCATGAAAGCTAACGGCAGAGAGTCTTTCATTCTCCAGTCCCGCTGCCGCGGCAAGCCGAGCCTGAAGGGCGGCGACCTGGGGTGCTTCGTGCCGCAGCGCCTTCATCAATCGCATGACGCCGTTCGTATGAGAGGCTGCACCGAACATGACCGGGATCACCCGGTTTTCCTTCAGGATACGGGAAGCGATGCTGAACAGGGTATCGCTGGCAGGCTCGCGATCCTCGACCAATTCTTCGAGCAACCAATCGTCGAATTCCGAAAACTGTTCCAGCATCTCGGCCCGCGCTTCGTGTTCCCGCTCGAGGATGTTTTGCGGCAGCTCGACCAGCGAGGACGGTTGGCCCTCGCGATAGCGCCAGGCCCGTTCCGAGATCAGGTCGCAGCTGCCGATGACCTTCTCACCTTCGCGTATAGGCACTTGCCGTAGAACGAGCGGATGGTTCGAATAAGCCTGGAGCGCCGCAATCACGTCACGCAGCCGCCCGCGGGGTTCGTCCATTCGGTTGACGAAGAGGATACAAGGCGTGGCCGAAGCCTCGATGGCGCGCAGATAAGGTGCGGCCAGTACAGCATCGTCGGGGGAGGGCGAAACGCAAAGAATGCAGGCGTCACTTGCCAGCAGTGAATCCTGCGCAATCGCGAGCGCCTCGTTGGCACCGGGCGTATCGATCGCGCACCATGGTTCGTTGATGAATTCAAATTCTGCCAGGCTTAGATGGTAAGGAGAGCTGTACTTTCGGGGGGAGCCTTCCAGTGAGGCGAGTTTGGCGACGAGCGTGGATTTGCCCGTCTGCGATGGTCCCAATACCGTAAAGCAGCGCATCGGCGATCCTCCATTGCCAAAGCATGCACCAGAACACCAAGAATGCCTTCAACCGGGATAGCGTTCTAGATGGTTGCATTCATTCTTAAATATGAAGGGCAGTGGCGAGGTCCATAGTCGATCGGTCGATGGTTGGCGCTTTTGGTTCCCACTGGTATTTCTAACGCGTTTCCGCCATATACAGCCCGAACAGAGATGGAACTGATCCAATGAGTGCAATGGTCGAATTCGCGAGGATGAACGGGCTTGGCAACAAGATCCTGGTTGTCGACATGCGCGGCCGCACCGACAAGGTTACGCCCGAGGCTGCGGTTGCGCTCAATGCTGATCCGGCGACCCAGTTCGACCAGATCATGGCGATCCACCATCCGAAGGCCCAGGGCACCGACGCCTGGATCGACATCCTTAATTCCGACGGATCTAAGGCGCAGGCCTGCGGCAACGGCACGCGCTGTGTCGTACAGGCGCTAGCCGCCGAGACCGGCCGCAAGGCCTTCACCTTCCAGACGGTCGCCGGCATCCTCAACGCCGTCGAACACGAGGACGGGACGGTTTCCGTCGACATGGGTCGCCCCGTTTTTGAGTGGAACAGGATCCCGCTCGCCGAAGAGTTCTTCGATACGAGCCGTATCGAGCTGCAGATCGGGCCGATCGACGCTCCGGTGCTGCATTCGCCTTCGGCCATGTCGATGGGCAATCCACACGCTATCTTCTGGGTGGATCGCGATCCGATGGAATTCGACCTGGAGCGTTTCGGGCCGCTTCTGGAAAACCATCCAATGTTTCCGGAAAAGGCCAATATTACGCTGGCTCAGGTCACGTCGAATTCCTCGCTGCGGACCCGCACCTGGGAACGCGGCGCAGGGCTGACGCTCGCCTGTGGCTCGGCCGCCTGCGCATCTGCCGTTTCCGCCGCTCGCACGGGCCGCACTGGCCGAACGGTGACGATCGACGTTGCTTCCAGCCCAATCCGCCAGCCGCTCATCATCGAATGGCGCGAGGACGATCATGTCGTCATGACCGGCCCGGCCGAATGGGAATGGTCGGGCAAGGTCGACCCGGAGACGGGTTCCTTCACGCGGGACGAAGAGCCGGGAGTCCTGGCAAAATGAGCGGCGTCGAGGTCATCACCTTCGGCTGTCGGCTCAACACCTATGAATCGGAAGTGATGCGGGCCGAGGCCGAAAAGGCTGGGCTCAACAACGCGATCCTCGTCAATACCTGCGCCGTCACCGGCGAGGCCGTTCGCCAGGCCCGCCAGGCGATCCGCCGCGCCCGGCGCGAAAATCCGCATGCCCGCATCATCGTCACCGGCTGCGCCGCCCAGACGGAAAAGCAGACCTTTGCTGACATGGCTGAAGTGGATGCCGTGCTCGGCAACGAGGAGAAGCTGAAAAGCACGTCCTATCGCAGCCTGCCGGACTTCGGTGTCTCGGCGGAAGAGAAGCTCCGCGTCAACGACATCATGAGCGTCAAGGCAACCGCACCGCAGATGGTGAAGCACATCGACGGGCATGTGCGCGCCTTCATTCAGGTACAGAACGGCTGCGACCACCGCTGCACCTTCTGCATCATCCCCTATGGCCGCGGCAATTCCCGCTCGGTGCCGATGGGCGCCGTCGTCGAACAGGCCCGCAAACTCACTGAAAGCGGCTACTGCGAGATCGTGCTCACCGGCGTCGATGCCACAAGTTATGGCACCGACCTGCCAGGCCAGCCGTCGCTCGGATATCTTGCGAAAACGCTATTGCGCCAGGTGCCGGAAATCCTCCGTCTGCGCCTGTCCTCCATCGACAGCATCGAGGCGGACAAGCATCTTTGGGATCTCATCGCCGACGAGCCGCGCTTCATGCCGCACCTGCATCTGTCGCTGCAGCACGGCGATGATCTGATCCTCAAGCGGATGAAGCGCCGCCATTCGCGCGCCGAGGCTCTGGCCTTCGCCGAGCAGGCGCGGCGCTTGAGACCTGAGATCGCGTTTGGTGCAGACATGATCGCGGGGTTCCCGACCGAGACGGAAGAAATGTTCGAGAACGCCGCGAGGCTGGCCGAGGAGGCGGGCATCTCCTTCCTGCATGTCTTCCCCTACAGTCCACGGCCCGGAACGCCGGCGGCCCGGATGTCGCAACTCGACCGGGGGTTGATCAAGGATCGTGCAGCGCGTCTGCGTGGACGCGGGGAGGCGCTGCACCGCGCTCATCTCGACCGTATGATCGGGACGGAGCAAGTCATTGTCGTCGAGAACAACGGCAAGGCGCATACGGAAAACTTTTCTCTGGTGGCAGCGCCCGGCCTTGTTCCCCGCGACCTCAAGCGCGTTATCATTACCGGGCACAACGGCAAGCACCTCGAAATGCAGGTCGCGCCGGCCCTTGCCTCATCTCGGGCAGCATAACGGAAGACGGATCTCTTATGGCATTAAGCTTCATCAAACGCGTCTTCACCTTCGGCAAACCAGGCGAAGAGCAGGCACCTGAAGCGGAACGTCCGGAGGATCTGCGTTCGGTTGAGGCCGAACTCGAGCCAAAGTCGCGGCATGAAGACCTGCCGGTTTCGCCCGTCGATCCGGTCGCGCCAACGGAGATCGAAACCGCGGGCGGTCCGTCTGCGGACCGGGCGAGCGAGAATATCACGGAGCCCGAAGCCGATGATGAAACAGCGGCCATTCTTCCGGGCGTCGAAGCGGCACCTGATATCGGCATGGTACCGTTATCTTTGCTGCAGGCGGAAGCCGAAGCTGAGGAAGAAGAGGGTGTCGCATCCGTGGAAACACCGTCCTCTGTCCTGCCGGACATCTCCCCTCCTGTGGGGGATATTGCATCGGAAGAGGTTCCCGCCGAACCCATCCTCCCCAAAGGCTTCTCCACTGCTCGCCACGAACTCCAGCCCGCTCCAGTCGCCCCCGCGCCAAAACTTACCTGGTTCCAGCGACTGCGCGCTGGCCTTGCCCGTACTTCCTCGCAGCTCACAGGCCAGATCACGGCGCTCTTCACCAAGCGCAAGCTTGATGAAGATACGTTGGAGGAGCTGGAAGATCTGCTGATCCAGGCGGACCTCGGCGTGGAGACGGCGATGCGTATTACCGGCGCGCTTTCGTCCGAACGCTACGGCAAGGATGTCACGGGCGAAGATGTGTCCCGTATCATGGCGGCCGAGATCACCAAGGTGTTGTCGCCGGTCGCCAAGCCGTTGCAGCTCGACCTCAACCACAAGCCGCATGTCGTCCTCGTTGTCGGTGTCAACGGAACCGGCAAGACCACGACGATCGGAAAGCTAGCGGCAAAACTCTCCGGCTCGGGGCTCAAGGTCATGCTCGCCGCCGGCGATACTTTTCGTGCAGCGGCCATCGAGCAGCTGAAAATCTGGGCAGACCGGACGGGGTCCGAATTCATCGGCACGAAACTCGGCGCGGACGCCGCCGGCCTTGCCTATGATGCCTACGAGCAGGCACGTGCGAAGAAAAGCGACGTGCTGATCATCGATACGGCCGGCCGGCTGCAAAATCGCGCGGAACTGATGGCGGAACTCGAAAAGATCGTCCGCGTTCTTGGGAAGCTCGATCCGGATGCACCGCATACCGTGCTGCAGACCCTCGATGCCACGACCGGGCAAAATGCCCTGCAGCAGGTCGAAATCTTCCGCAACGTCGCTGGCGTCAGCGGCCTGATCATGACGAAACTGGACGGCACGGCGCGCGGCGGCATTCTTGTGGCCATCGCCGCCAAGCACAAGCTGCCGGTTTATTTCATCGGTGTGGGTGAAGGCGTGGACGATCTGGAGCCTTTTGAGGCGGGAGATTTTGCGCAGGCCATTGCCGGTTTGACGCATTGATGACACAGAAAGACGATTTGGCTTCTCAAACGAAAGCCTCGAAGTTGGGACCCATGCAGAGTATCGAAAGCGACATCACGCCGACCAAGGAAGAAAAGCAGCATCCGATGCTGAAGCTGGCGCTCGAAATCGGTCCGCTACTCGTCTTCTTTTTCGGCAACCTTCGGGGCGAATGGCTGGTGTCGAAATTTCCGGCGCTTTCAGCGATCGGCGGCCCCTTGCTCGTCGCGACGGCGCTTTTCATGATTGCGACCGTTATCTCGCTGGTCATTTCGAAGATCGTCTTCCATCACCTGCCGGTCATGCCTTTCGTTTCCGGCATTGTGGTGCTGGTCTTCGGTTCGCTGTCGATCTGGCTGCAGGACGAGACCTTCATCAAGATGAAGCCGACGATCGTCAATTCGCTCTTCGGCGTGACGCTGCTCATCGGTCTTATGTTCGGCAAGTCATTGCTCGGTTATGTCTTCAACGCAGCCTTCCAGCTCGATGAAACGGGTTGGAAGAAGCTCACGTTTCGATGGGGCCTGTTCTTTCTGGTGCTTGCGGTCATGAACGAGGTGGTCTGGCGCAATTTTTCCGATGCCGTCTGGATCAATTTCAAGGTCTGGGGCACGATGCCCATCACCATCGCCTTCACACTCGCCCAGATGCCGCTCATCATGCGACACACCATTACCGAACCTGTCGCGGAAACCGAAAAGTGACGGCAGCCGATCTTTCCGATTCCGGGTCGTTCTCCAGGCGCTGGCTGTATGCTGCGCTTGCCCTTTTCCTGCTGCAGGTCGCCGTGCTCTATGCAATGGGCCGAATCCCGATTTGCGAATGCGGCTATGTGAAGCTCTGGGAAGGGGGCGTGAATTCCAGCGGGAACTCGCAGCATCTTTCGGACTGGTACACCCCGTCCCACATCATCCACGGATTCCTTTTTTACGGTCTCGGCTGGGTTCTTTTCCGGCGCGTGCCGCTTACCGCGCGGCTGTCGCTTGCCGTGCTGATCGAGGCCGCATGGGAAGTGCTGGAAAACACGCCGATGGTGATCGACCGCTATCGGACGGCGACCATGGCGCTCGGTTATACCGGCGACAGCATCCTGAATTCTGCAATGGACACGGTCTTCATGGCGCTCGGCTTTTTCGCCGCTGCGCGCCTGCCGGTCTGGCTAACGGTCGCGATCGCCATCTTCTTCGAGCTTGCGACCGGATATATCATCCGCGACAACCTGACGCTCAACGTGTTGATGCTCGTCTGGCCGATCGACGCGGTGCGGGAGTGGCAGGCGGCGATGCCCTGATCAGCTGCCGGCGGCGGCCTTCTCGATCGCCGGCATGAGATCCTGGGACATGCTGCGCTCGTCGAAGGGGCCGACCTTCTTGTAGAGGATCGTGCCGTCCGGCCCGACCAGATAACTTTCCGGAATGCCGTAGACGCCCCAGTCGATTGCCGCCTTGCCGTTCGGGTCGACACCGATCGCCTTATAGGGATTGCCGAGCTCACCGAGGAAACGCAGCGCGTTGTCGTTGCGGTCCTTGTAGTTAATGCCAACGATCGTCAGCCGCCCGTCCTTCGCCAGTTCCTTCAGGATGGGATGCTCCTGCCGGCAGGGTACGCACCAGGAAGCGAAGACGTTCACCAGCGTCAGTTTGCCGGCAATCGCGGCATTGGTGAGCGCTGCGGTGTTCGATCCTTCGAGCGGCGGCAGCGCAAGCGAGGGAGCCTTCTTTCCGATGAGCGCCGAAGGGATGGCAGAGATGTCGCGGCCGTTGACGTCCTGATCATAGAGCATCTTGCCGGCGACGGCCGCAAATCCCAAGAAAATTAAAAGCGGAAGAAGAGCGATTGCGTAACGTGTCAGACCCTTGCGCTGTGCCTGTCGGGTTTCGGTCTCGGTGCTCATGGTTTGTCACTCTGGGTCGCATCATCCCTGAGCTGTGAAGAGCGACGACGTATGCCGGAGGCTTCCAGTTCCGCCAGCTCGCCTCGCCGAGCGCGGCCGTCAAGCCAAACCCAGGCGATCAGACAGAGGGCCACCAGGGCCGTCAGGGCATAGGACAGGGCGATGTAGAATGTATGCGTCATCACCCTGTCATGCCTCCCGTCCGGCCGCGCGGGCGGCAAGCCGTCGCTGGGCGGCGACGCGGCGCCGCCAGATCTCGTTACGCATTGCCGCGATGTGCAGCGTGAAGAACAGCAGTGTGAAGGCGATGGCCATCACAAGCAGCGGCCAAAGGAATTCCCCGTCGATGGTGGGTCCGTCCAGACGAATGACGCTCGCCGGCTGGTGCAGCGTGTTCCACCAGTCGACCGAGAATTTGATGATCGGAATGTTGACGAAGCCGACAAGGATGAGGACGGCGGAAACGCGCGCTGCCTTGGACGGATCGTCCATCGCGCGGTTGAGCGCAATAAGGCCTAGATACATCAAAAAAAGCACAAAGACGGAGGTCAGCCGCGCGTCCCAGACCCACCAGGTGCCCCACATCGGCCTTCCCCAGAGCGAGCCTGTCGCAAGCGCAATCAGCGTGAAGGCAGCACCTAGCGGCGCGGCGGCCCGGTGGCTGACATCGGCAAGCGGATGTCGCCAAACCAGAGTCCCGATCGCCGAGAGCGCCATCACCGAGTAACACATCATCGACAGCCAGGCGGCCGGGACATGCACATACATGATGCGCACCGTCTGCCCCTGCTGATAGTCGCCTTCGGTTGCGAAGCTCAGATATAGGCCGATAGCAAACAGAACAGCGGTGACGGTTCCCATCCAGGGCAGGACGCGCGCGGCCAGTGCCAGGAAGCGCGTCGGGTTGGCAAGATCGCTCAGTTTGGTGATCGCGAGGCTTTGGGTCATGAGCGCTTTCTAATCTAAGTCGCGGGCAGCATATTGATTCTAGTCAATCGTTGGCGTTTCTCAAAGCCAGCGCCGCACCCAGCGGTCCTAGTACCGCAAAAAACATCGTGATCGCCACCAATATAAGAAAAGGCGGCATAAAGGGGGCGGGATCCTCGACGGCGGCGTAGGAGGCGCTGACACCGAAGATCAGCACTGGGATCGCCAAAGGAAGGACAAGGATCGAAACCAGCAATCCCCCACGGGGAAGAGCGACGGCAACTGCGGCGCCGACCGCACCGATGAAAGTCAGCGCCGGCGTGCCGATAAGGAGCGTCAGCATGGTTGCGCCGATCGCCGTCTCGTTCATGTTCATGAACAGCCCGAGCAGCGGCGAGGCGATCACCAGCGGCAGGCCGTTGCCCAGCCAGTGGGCCAGGCATTTGACGAGGACCGTCAGAACGAGCGGATGCTCCTGCATCAGGAGAAGATCGAGCGATCCGTCCTCGCGATCGGTCTGGAAAAGACGGTCCAGGCCGAGAAGGGCTGAGAGCAGCGCGCCGATCCAGACGATCGCCGGGCCGATGCGGGAGAGCAGGTTCAGATCCGGCCCGACGCCGAAGGGAATGACGGCGACGACGGTCATGAAGAACAAGACGCCGATCAACGCTCCGCCGCCGGCGCGGACTGAAAGCTTGAGATCGCGAAATAGGAGGGCGGTCACCATCTCTCTCCCATGATGCCGGAAAACCCTGTCATCCGTAACTCCTTCGCATTCTCCAGCCCGAGCGGCTGGTGAGTGGCTGCGAGCAGAATGCCACCTTTGGCGAGATGCGCCTTGATCAATGTCGTGAACACTCCCTCCGCATTCACGTCCAGCGCTGCTGTCGGTTCATCGAGAATCCAGACGGGGCGATAGGCGACGAGGAGCTTTGCGAAGGCCATGCGCCGTTGCTGGCCGGCCGACAGATAACCGAACGGCAGGTGGACGATGCTTCCGAGGCCCACCAGTTCGGCGGCTTCGTGTACCGGCAGGCCATGGCCGCCTTTGACGTCGCCGAAGAAATCTTTCCAGAATGCGAGGTTCTCGGTGACGGAGAGTTCCGCCTTCATGGCGTTGCGGTGGCCGAGGTAGTGACAGGCTTCCGCGGCGCGCATTCCCGATTCGGCTGATTCGGAATGCCACTCCACCCGTCCGCTCTCCGGACGAAGCAATCCGGCCACGACGCGCAGCAGGGTCGATTTTCCCGAACCATTGCGGCCGGTGAGCACGAGGCTTTCGCCCGTTTCCAGAGCAAAGGAGACGTCTTTGAAAATCAGGTCTTCACCGCGTCGTGCGGCCAAACCGTCGGCCGTCAGCCGCATACTCGATGCCTTTGTTAAGATTTTAACCACCCGACTGAAAAATTTTGCGCGATTGCCACTTTAGCAGTCTGGAACCCTTCTTAGAAATTATCTATAAGCACTGCAACCACGCCAGCGGCCGGCGTGATTTCCATCTTGCGCCGAACCTGAAGACCTAAAAGATCTTCTCGTGCGGACAGCGGAAATGGTCGCACCCGCATCCTGATGTGCATGAAGTGCATAGGCGTCCGCACGCGCGTGTTGGCTCTATATCAGCGGGGTTACTATCCGTGGCTAAATCTCTCGACAGTTTCAATTGTCGTTCTGTCCTCACCGTAGGCGGCAAGGACTATGTCTATTACAGCCTTCCCAAAGCCGAACAGAACGGCTTGGCCGGCGTCTCGAAACTCCCCTTCTCCATGAAGGTGCTGCTCGAGAACCTGCTCCGCTTTGAAGACGGTCAGTCGGTGACGAAGGAGCAGATTCTTGCGGTTGCCGAATGGCTGAACAACAAGGGTCTGGCTGAGGCGGAAATCGCCTACCGCCCGGCCCGCGTGCTGATGCAGGACTTCACCGGCGTTCCGGCCGTCGTCGACCTCGCGGCCATGCGCGACGGCATCAAGGCGCTCGGCGGCGATGCGGAAAAAATCAACCCGCTCGTTCCGGTCGATCTCGTCATCGACCATTCGGTCATCGTCGACGAATTCGGCACGCCGCAGGCGTTTGCCAGGAACGTCGAGCTGGAATACGAGCGCAACGGCGAGCGTTACCGCTTCCTGAAGTGGGGTCAGCAGGCGTTCAAGAATTTCCGCGTCGTTCCTCCGGGTACCGGCATCTGTCACCAGGTTAATCTCGAATATCTCGGCCAGACGGTCTGGACCAAGGACGAGGACGGCGAAACGATCGCCTATCCGGACACCTGCGTCGGCACCGACTCCCATACCACGATGATCAACGGCCTTGGCGTCTTGGGCTGGGGCGTTGGCGGGATCGAAGCCGAAGCGTCCATGCTCGGCCAGCCGGTCTCCATGCTGCTGCCTGAAGTGATCGGCTTCAAGCTCACCGGCAAGCTCAAGGAAGGCGTCACCGCGACCGACCTCGTGCTGACCGTCGTGCAGATGCTGCGCAAGAAGGGCGTGGTTTCCAAGTTCGTCGAATTCTTCGGTCCGGGCATGGACAACATGCCGCTCGCAGACCGCGCAACGATCGGCAACATGGGCCCGGAATACGGCGCGACCTGCGGCTTCTTCCCGGTCGACGGCGAAACCATCAACTACCTCACCATGTCCGGCCGCACGCATGAGCGTATTGCGCTGGTAGAGGCCTATTCCAAGGCTCAGGGCATGTGGCGCGAAGGCGACGGTTCCGACCTGGTCTTCACCGACACGCTGGAACTCGATCTCGGCGACGTCGTGCCGTCGATGGCAGGCCCGAAGCGTCCGGAAGGCCGCATCCCGCTTGAAAACATCGCGTCCGGCTTCGCCACTTCGCTCGAAGGCGAGTACAAGAAGCCGGGCCAGCTCAGCAACCGTTACGCTGTCGAGGGTACGGATTTCGATCTCGGCCATGGCGACGTGGCGATTGCCGCAATCACGTCCTGCACCAATACGTCCAACCCGTCGGTACTGATCGCTGCCGGCCTTCTCGCCCGCAATGCAGTCGCCAAGGGCCTTAAGTCCAAGCCATGGGTCAAGACCTCGCTCGCACCGGGATCCCAGGTTGTCGGCGAATATCTTGCCAAGTCGGGCCTGCAGGCAGATCTCGACAAGCTCGGCTTCAATCTCGTCGGCTTCGGCTGCACCACCTGCATCGGCAACTCCGGTCCCCTGCCGGCGCCGATCTCCAAGACGATCAACGACAAGGGTCTCATCGTTTCGGGCGTGCTTTCGGGCAACCGTAACTTCGAAGGCCGCATCTCGCCTGATGTCCAGGCCAACTACCTCGCTTCGCCGCCGCTCGTCGTTGCCTACGCGCTCGCCGGCACGGTGCAGAAGGACCTGACCAAGGAGCCGATCGGCGAAGACCAGAACGGCAACCCGGTCTATCTCAAGGACATCTGGCCGACCTCGCACGAAGTGCAGGAATTCATCCAGAAATACGTCACCCGCGAACTCTACGAAACCAAATATGCCGACGTCTTCAAGGGCGATGCGAACTGGCAGGCGGTCAAGGTTCCCCCGGGCGATACCTATGCATGGGACGACAAGTCGACCTACGTGCAGAACCCGCCCTATTTCGTAGGCATGGGCAAAAAAGGCGCTGGTCTCAAGGATATCAAGGGCGCCCGCGTCCTCGGTCTCTTCGGCGACAAGATCACCACCGACCATATTTCTCCGGCCGGTTCGATCAAGGCGGCATCGCCCGCCGGTGCCTATCTCACGGAAAACGGCGTCGCCGTTGCGGACTTCAACCAGTACGGCACGCGTCGCGGCAATCATGAAGTGATGATGCGCGGCACGTTCGCCAACATCCGCATCCGTAACCACATGCTCGGTCCGAACGGCAAGGAAGGTGGATACACCATCCACTATCCGTCGAAGGAAGAGATGTCGATCTACGATGCGGCCATGAAGTACAAGGAAGAGGGCGTTCCGCTCGTCATCTTCGCCGGTGTCGAATACGGCAACGGTTCATCGCGCGACTGGGCGGCAAAGGGCACTAATCTGCTTGGGGTCAAGGCCGTCATCGCCCAGTCCTTCGAACGTATCCATCGCTCAAACCTGGTCGGCATGGGCGTCGTCCCGTTCGTCTTCGAAGAAGGCACGACCTGGGCTTCGCTCGGCCTCAAGGGTGACGAGACTGTCACCATCGAAGGCCTGGAAGGCGACATCAAGCCGCGCGAGTGGAAGACCGCCAAGATCACCTATGGCGACGGCACGGTGAAGGAGATCAACATCCTTTGCCGTATCGATACGCTTGATGAGGTCGTCTACATGAACAACGGCGGCATTCTGCAGACCGTTCTGCGGGATCTTGCCGCTTAAAGGCGATTGATCTGCACCCGCCGGAGGTTTTCCGGCGGGTGCATTCCGCTCCTGAACTTTCCCGCGTTACCTTCCGAAGGTCCGGCTACCTTGGCCATCGTCATCTTCATCGGAATGGCCGTCACAGTTTTCCTGACATCCCTGCTTTCGGGAATTTTCGGGATGGCGGGCGGGCTGATCTTGCTCTGGGTCCTGCTTTTTCTCTATCCGGTCGGGACCGCGATCGCCATTCATGGCGTTATCCAGATGGTATCGAACGGGTCCCGCGCCTGGTTCTCGCGCGCCTATATCGACTACAAAATCCTTGGCATTCTCGGCTTGGGGCTGATCATCTCAAGCATTTTCCTGTTGATCGTCGACTACCAGCCGAACATCGTCGTCGTGCTGATCGCAATCGGCCTGATGCCGATCCTGGTGTGGCTGCCGGTCTCGAAGCTCCAGCTCGATGCCTCGAAACCGTCCCATGCGCTTTTCTGCGGCCTGATCGCCGGAGCCTTGACGGTCGGCGTCGGCGTTTCCGGACCGACTATCGACATCTTCTTCATCCGCACCATGATGGACCGGCGCAAGGTTATCGCCACCAAGGCGGCGATCCAGGTCGCCTCGCATGCCACCAAGGTCGTCTTCTACTGGAATGCGGCTTCGGTTCTGCCGCCGACCGATTGGATAGCTATTCTGGTCGCGGCGCCGATCGCAATTTTCGGGGCGCGCGCCGGCAATGGCATCCTGCAGCGGATAACGGATGCGAACTTCAGGGCCTGGACGCGCTGGATTGTGACGGGCGTGGGCGCGGTCTATTTCACCCAAGGCCTTTTGAAGCTGATCTGATCGCGGCTGACGGCCGAAAGAAGATCGGATTGGATTGGCGAAACAATGGCGATCAAATATCCGGTCTTCACCCCTTCGTGACTTTCTCTTGACGGGAGGGGGTGGTTACCTTCCGCCGTCCCACGCGTTAGGCTCTTGATCGCCGCGAGCAATAGTGGATAACAGATGCCCTGATAAGGAGGTCCACCGCCGATGCCGTTCCGCTCCATTTCTCTGGTCCTTCTTGCGAGCCTGGTCTCCGCCGGCGCTGCGTTTGGGGGCGAGGTGAGGGCTCCCAAGGGCGTCGTCGAGCTATTTACCTCGCAAGGTTGCTCCTCCTGTCCGCCGGCGGATGGGACGCTGCGCGATCTGGTCGTGCAGGGGGATGTGGTCGCGCTTTCCTATCACGTGGACTATTGGAATTATCTCGGCTGGACCGACACCTTGAGTTCCAGGGAAAATACCGAGCGTCAATATGGCTATGCGAAGACGTTGGGGCGAAGCGGCGTCTACACGCCGCAAGCGATCATCAACGGCCGCGAGCATGTAAAAGGCACCGATCTTGCCCTTATCAACGATAAGGTGAAGGGTCTGAACGACAGCGGCAACGGGCTGAACGTACCGGTGACTGCCGCCATGCGGGGAGACGAGATTGAGATCGAGATCGGTGAAGGCAAGGGTCAGGCGGACGTCGTCGTCGCTTACTTCACCAAGCGTCAGCAGGTGGATGTCACCAAGGGTGAGAACAGCGGCAAGACCATGGAATACTGGCACAGCGTCTACGACGTGCAATCCGTCGGCACCTGGAACGGCCAGAGCATGAAGCTCAATCTCCCGGGTAAACTGATGGGTAAATCGAAGAAGGACGGCTGCGCGATCCTCTTGCAGACTTCGGGTGCCGGAGGGGAGCCCGCGGCCATTCTCGGAGCTACAATTCTCATGGCTGGCCGCAAGAAATACTGATCCGCCGCAGCCGGGCTTCGTCCGTTCAGGGAGAATCGGTCGGCGGCCCGATCCAGGAACATTGGGGGGCTGGGGGTAAGGGTCAATGCACCGGATCGGGCCATATGGCGCTAGGAACGCGCCAACCGATAGGCGCCAATCTCGCTTTGAAATCTGGCGCTGTTTTGTCCGAAATAGGGCGAGAATAAAAAACGCCAAGTCCTCTCCACAGCTCGGCGATCCCCGGGGTTGCATTTTTCGGGCTCTCGGGCAGACTGTCACATCTCCGACATTTGTGATTTGGGAGCCTTGATGACCGATCAGCCGGAATTGCCGGGGGGCGAAAGAACGCAGGAAACCACCGTCGTCAATCTCCACGAATACCGGCAGAACCGCGATCCCGTTCCTGTTACCTTTCACAGACGCGAACTCGACGCGATTCTGAGGATCTACGGGCGCATGGTAGGCGAAGGAGAATGGAAGGACTACGCGATCGATCATCTCAGGGATCGGGCGGTTTTTTCCATCTTCAAGCGGGCGGGCGAGATGCCGCTTTACCGGATCGAAAAGAATCCCAAGCTAGCCGGGAAGCAGGGCGCCTATTGCGTGCTCAACACCCACGGAATGATCCTGAAGCGTGGCCATGAACTGCCGCAGGTGCTCAAGGTCTTCGACAAGGTTTTGAAACTGATTGACTGAGCCTTATCCGGCAAACAGAGTGCCGGGATAGGCACTTGGGTCTGGATCGGTTTCCTTGCCCTCACCGAGAGAGATCTGCATCAGAACCGTATCCAGCCATTTCCCATGCTTGAAGCCGGTGCCCTTGAGCGTGCCGGTCATTTCGAAGCCGAGACTGGCATGCACCGCTACGGAAGCCGGGCTCGCCCCGCCGATGACGGCGATCATCTGCCGGAAGCCGAGCGCCTCGCAGCGGATAAGGAGCTCCTTCAGAAGCGCCTTGCCCACTCCTCTGCCGCGCGCTTCCGGAGCGAGATAAATGGAATCCTCCACCAGCCACCTGTAGGCCGGCCGGGTCCGGAAGGCCGAGGCATAGGCATAACCGAGCAAGGCCCCGTTCTCGCCTTCTGCGGCGATGTAAGGATAGCCCTTCGCTTTGATCGCTTCGAAGCGGCTCGTCATCTCGACTTGGTCCGGCGGGACGATTTCGTAGCTGGCCGTACCGTTGAGGACGCTGTCGCAGTAAATTTCAGTAATGACTGGGAGATCGAAGGGAGAAGCATCGCGAATGCGGAAAGTCATGGAGGGAAATCACTGGCAGGTGAAAGAATGTCGTATCGCCCAGCCTATGCGGCGGCTTCCAGCGGGGCAACAAAAAAGGCGGCTGAGGAGCCGCCTTTTTCTATTCATGCCCTGCAGGCTTATTCGTCGCGGTTGCCCATGAACTGCAGCAGGAACGTGAAGAGGTTGATGAAGTCGAGGTAAAGCGTCAGTGCGCCCATGATTGCCTTGCGACCCATAACGGCAACGTCGTCGCCATCATAGTACATTTCCTTGATCTTCTGCGTATCGTAGGCGGTGAGGCCCGCGAAGATCAGCACGCCGATCACGGAGATCGCGAAGCCCATCGCAGAAGACTGCAGGAAGATGTTGACGATTGAGGCGATGATCAGGCCGAACAGACCCATGATCAGGAACGTGCCGAAGCCCGACAGATCCTTCTTGGTCGTGTAACCGTAGAGCGACAACGCGCCGAAGGAGGCGGCGGTCACGAAGAAGGTCTGCACGATGCTCTCGCCGGTGAAGACCAGGAAGATCGAGGACAGAGACAGGCCCATCAGCGCGGCATAGACCCAGAAGGTTGTCTGCGCGGCCGCGACGCTCATCGAATTGATGCGGAAGCTCAGGAAGAAGACCATCGCCAGCGGAGCCAGCATGACAACCCATTTCAGCGGGCTGGTATAAAGGAGCTGGCCGAAAGCCGTAAGCTGGCCGTCGGCAACCGCCATCTGCCATGTCAGGAAGGCCGCTACACCGGTGATCGCAAGCCCGAGCGCCATCAGGTTGTAAACCTTGAGCATATAGGCGCGAAGGCCTTCATCGATCATCGCGCCCGACTGGGCGCCAGCGCGCGCCATTCGGTTCTGGTAGTTGTTAAAGTCAGCCATTGTTTCCTCTTTAAGCTCCGGAATTATTCACGGTGTCGGGCCCCCTTATCTTCAGACCCAGGCGCCGCTGCGGAGCTCCAGCAAGCCTACCGGCAAATATGATGTGATATTGCTTTACATACAAGAGGTGTGGCGAGCGAAAACGCAAACCACTACGGCAATTTAGCAACCTGAAGACGTTATGACGGCAAGTTTATCGGCGAACATGGGCGTGCAATCATCCCAAGGTTGAATCACAGTTCGCGGAGCACAGGCGCAGCTTTCTGCCCAAGGATACGCCAGGTTCCTGCGAGGCCGATTCCGACCGTCAGAACGAGAGATACAGCGAGCGTAAGGACCGCGACATCCGGGAGGAACGTCGACGGCAGCCTCATGATGCGGCTGACGACGAACCAGGCGGAGATGCCGCCGGCAAGCAGCGCGAAGACGGCGGTTGCTGCGCCGAGCATCATATATTCGTAACTGAAGGCGCGCATCAGCATGCTGCGGGTTCCGCCCAGAGTCTTGAGGATGACGGCGTCGTGGGTTCGCGCCCGATTGCCCGCGGCGAGGGCGCCGGCAAGTACCAGAACGGAAGCGATGAGGGCTACAGCGGCCGCGGCGCGAATGGCTGTGGCGAGCTGGCCGATCAGCTGATCGACAATATCGATCGCATCCTTGACGCGAACGCTGGTGATTGTCGGATAGGCGTTTGTGACGGAGCGAAGGGTCGCGGCTTCCTGCCCAGGTGTCGCAGAAGGGTCGGTAAGGGTGGCAAGCCAGGCGTGCGGCGCGCCGCGGAACGTGTTGGGCGAGAAGACCATCACGAAATTGATGGCAAGCGATTCCCACTCGACGTTTCGGAAATTGGCGATGCGGGCGGTAATGTTGCGGCCGAGCACGTTGACGGTGACGGTGTCGCCGAGTTTCAGTCCCAGTTCGCTCGCCTCTTCGGCGGAAAACGAGACCAGCGGCTCTCCGCTATAGTCGGATGGCCACCACTGGCCGGCGGTCAATGTCGAGTTGGCAGGCAGCTTTTCCTCGTAGGTGATGCCGCGGTCGCCGCGCAACACCCAGCGACCGGCTGGGGGCACGTTCATTTGCGTGACGTCCTGGCCGTTGAAGGCCAGAATCCTGCCGCGAAGCATGGGCACCTGCGTGACGGAACCCTCTGGCGAATGCTGGTTGAGAATGTCCAGGAAGCCTTCGCGCTCGGAGCTCTGGATGTCGACGAAGAAGAAATTCGGAGCCTGCCTGGCGATCTGGCCCGTGAGCTGCCGGCGCATATTGCCGTCAATCAGGGCAAGCGTCACAAGGAGAGCGAGGCCAAGGCCCAGAGAGAGTACAACGGAAGGCGTCAGCGCACCGGGCCGATGGATATTGCCGATCGCAAGCCTCAATGCCGGCGAATTCATGCGCGGGCTCCGGCGCGCAAGGCCGGCAATCAGGACGGCGACGAGGCGAAGCAGAACGAAGGCTGCGGCGACGGCGGCAAGGAACACCGCTGCGACGAACCGGTCTTCGGCGGTGACGATCGACAAGGCTGCAAGAGCTGTCAGCGCAGCCGCCGCTGCTACGAGATAGGGCCAGGAAGGTAGCCGGACGTTGTCGAAGCTCTGCTCGCGAAAAAGCGCTGTTGCCGGTACTTCGCGAGCGTGGCCGAGCGGCAGGATTGCAAAGGCGAAGGTGATCAGCAGTCCGAAGAAGGCAGCATAGAGGAGAGCGGAGGGATAGAATGTCACCTCTTTCGGAACCGGAAGAACGCCCTCGAGAAACTGCAAGGCTATAAAAGGCGCGGCTGCGCCGATCGCCAGCCCGATCGCAATGCCGACGGTGGTCAGCATCAGGATCTGGATGAGGTATATCAGCGTCACCACCGAAGCCGGTGAGCCGAGGCATTTGAACGTGGCGATTGTCGTCCGCTTTGCATCGAGGAAAGCCCGCACGGCATTGGCGACACCGACGCCGCCGACGATGAGCGCGGTCAGGCCGACAAGCGTCAGGAACTGCGAGAAACGTTCGACATTTTCCGTCAGCGACGGTGCTGCGCGGTCGCTCGAACGGATCGACCAGCCGGCGCTCGGGAATTCGCGATTGGCACGGCCGGTCAGTGTCGCGCGAATTGACGGGTCGTTGAGTTTGACTTTGTAGGCATGCTCGACAAGGCTGCCGGTGGTGATGAGGCCGGACGCCAGGAGCGCCTCCCTTCCGATCAGCAGGCGGGGTGCAAATCCGAAACCGTCGGACAATGCATCGGGCTCGGCGGCGATCGTCCCGCGCAGCGTCAGCTTCACATTGCCGAGCAAGATCTGGTTGCCCTGGCGGAGTCCGAGGCGTTCCAGCAGCAAGGGGGCGGCCAATGCACCAAAACCATCGCCGTCTTTGGCGAGCAGATCGGGAAGCGGCGCCGAAGGTTCAGAGCGGAAGGTTCCGTAAAGCGGATAGAGGTCGTCAACCGCCTTGACCTCTGCAAGCGCCTGTTCCGAACCGTCCGGCTTGCGGGCCATCGAGCGCAGGCTGGTTGAAAGGCTTACCTCGCCCAAGCTGTCGAGGAAGGCACGCTCCGCTTGCGTCGCTTCCCGATTGTTGAGTTCGAAGCGAACGTCGCCCGCGAGGATTTCCTGCCCCTGGCTGGCAATGGCGCCCGTGATGGCGCGCGAAACCGAGTTTACCGCAGCAATCGCCCCCGTACCGAGCGCGATACAGGCGAGGAAAATATGAAACCCTGCCAGGCCGCCGCGCATTTCGCGCAGTGCCAGGCGGAAAGAAATGGAAAGGCGGGGGAAGACGCGGTTCATGCAAGAACCGCCTGAACCGGAGGATGGATCGCACTGTCGCCGACGATTTCACCGGAGCGGACCCGGATCTGCCTGGAGCAGCGGGCAGCGAGCGCATTGTCGTGGGTGACGAGCAGCATGGTCATGCCGCGCTCGGCCTGCTTGGCAAACAAAAGGTCGGCAATCTGCCGCCCGGTTTCCGCGTCGAGATTGCCGGTCGGCTCGTCGGCGATCAGCACGGAAGGCGACGGCGCGAGCGCGCGCGCTATTGCCACGCGTTGTTGCTCGCCGCCGGAAAGCTGACCGGGATAATGGCTGAGGCGTTCGCCGAGGCCGACGGCGGCAAGTTCCCGTTTGGCGATGTCGAACGGGTTCTTCACGTTCGCAAGCTCCAGCGGTACGGCGACGTTTTCCAGCGCAGTCATGTTGGCGATCAGGTGGAAGGACTGAAATACGATGCCGATCTTTCGGCCGCGAAATTCGGCGAGGGCGTCTTCGGAAAGCGCATGAAGAGGCGCGCCGTCGATGACGATCTCTCCGCTGTCCAGACGCTCCAGACCGGCGAGCACCATCAAAAGGGTGGATTTTCCCGAACCGGAGGGCCCAACGATGCCGACCGCCTCATTGGCCCGGATCTCCAGGTCGATGTTCTTCAACACATGCACGGAAGCCGCCGCGCTGCCGAGGGTGAGATCAGCCTTCTTCAGCGTGATGATGGTTTTAGTCAAAGCAAAGCTTCCTATATTGGCCTTGAAACGGGCATTCCGTGCCGCATGACAGTGGCGTTCAATCTAGGAGACGAACCGTGAGTTTTAAAGCAAGCGCCCTTCACTTCATCGTCATGTCGGCGCTTTGGCTTATCGGATTGCCGGCGGTCGCTGAGGACCGGTCGATTCAGCTCATCGGCTTCGGTGACAGCCTGATGGCGGGCTATCAGCTTGCGCCTTC
Source organism: Neorhizobium sp. R1-B (assembly GCF_004368875.1). Lineage (NCBI taxonomy): Bacteria > Pseudomonadati > Pseudomonadota > Alphaproteobacteria > Hyphomicrobiales > Rhizobiaceae > Neorhizobium > Neorhizobium sp. R1-B. The sequence continues at coordinate 184,713 of NZ_SOEM01000007.1, read as the reverse complement.
GGAATCCTATACCGCCCAGCTCGAGGCGGCGCTCAGGGCAAAAGGCCACAATGTGGCGATAACCAATGCAGGCGTCTCGGGCGATACGACCTCCGGTGGCCTTTCGCGCATCGACTGGTCGGTGCCGGACGGGACAGACGGCGTCATCCTGGAACTCGGCGCCAACGATGCGCTTCGCGGCATCTCCCCGGAACAGTCGGAGCGAAACCTCGATCTCATGCTCGCCCGCCTGAAAGAACGGGGGATTGCGGTTTTTCTGGTCGGCATCCTTGCCCCTCCGAATATGGGCGGCGACTACGCCCAACGCTTCAATCCGATCTACCAGCGGCTTGCCGACAAATATGGCGTGCCGCTCTATCCATTTTTCCTCGACGGGGTGACGACAGTGGAGGGAATGCAGCTCGAAGATGGCATGCATCCCAACGCCAAGGGGGTTGCAGTAATGGTCGAGAAGACGATCCAGCCTGTCGAAAGCTTCCTGGGGGAGATTAAGGATAACGGCAAATAACATCTTGCACGGAACCCCGTTGCATGATTCGCTGTTAACATCTGCAAAGATTCGAGGAGGTCCCTATGCCGAGACTATTCACCGCCCTCGAAATTCCACGCAATGTAGCAATGAGCCTATCACTGCTGCGCGGCGGGCTTCCCGGAGCCCGATGGATCGATGTGGAGAATTATCACATCACCCTGCGCTTCATCGGAGATGTCGATGGCCGCACGGCCGATGAGATCGTCGACCGGCTGGACCGTATCGACCGACCGGAATTCCAGATGACCTTGACCGGGATCGGTTCGTTCGGGTCCAAGAAGCCTCATTCGGTGTGGGCCGGGGTTGCTCCATCGCCGGACATCTACGCACTTCAGGCGGAAATCGAACGGATCTGCCAGCGCATCGGCCTGCCGCCGGATCCGCGCAAGTTCACTCCGCACGTTACTCTGGCGCGGCTCAAGAACTGCCGGCTGGACGACATGGTGCAATATCTTTCCGGCCGCGGCAATTTCTACACCGCGCCATTTACCGTCTCACGCTTCGTGCTGCTGTCATCGAAGGAATCCGTCGGCGGTGGGCCGTATCTGACGGAAGAGGTCTTCCCGTTGCAGGATATCAGCTACGGCAACGCCCATGCCGCAGATCTGGAACCGGTGAAGGGCCTCCTTTAAGGAGCGCTTTCGCATGCACTACGAAAAGCTGGATACGGCCGCTGCTGAACGCGAGCTCGCCTCACTGGATGGATGGGAGCTGAAGGCGGAAGGTGACGCCATCTTCAGGAGCTTCAAGTTCAAGAACTTCATAGAGGCCTTCGGCTTCATGACGGAATGCGCCATGCGCGCCGAGAAGCTCAATCACCATCCGGAGTGGGCGAACGTTTATTCCCGGGTGGATGTGCTGCTGACGACGCACGACGCCGAAGGCCTGACGGACCTTGATTTCAAGCTGGCCAGAGCCATGGACAAGGCATTCTCCCGCCGCAATTGAACTGCATTTTCCGGGCGCCCATATTGGGTACACGCGGCAAATGCCGAGCGAAGGGAGAAACCATGGACAATGTGAAGATTGGTGAGATCCTCCTGCCGGGTGACGAGGAAACGCAAGAACGCCAGGAGCGGCAGGTGCGTGCGAAGTTCTGGCCGACGCTGAAGCGCGCCGTCAGGCAGGTTCCTTTCAGCCGCGACCTGGTTGCCGCCTATTACTGCGCCGTCGACCGTCGTACGCCGGCGCGGGTGCGCGGCGTATTACTTGCAGCTCTTGCCTATTTTGTCCTGCCACTCGATTTCGTGCCCGACGTCTTCGCGCTTGTCGGCTTTACGGACGATGTCGCCGTATTGGCCGTCGCTTTTCGGATGATCCAGGGACATATCGCCGATCGCCACTACGACGCCGCCGACGAGGCTCTCGCGGACAATCCGGAGACGACAGCCGGTGCGGGCGCGAAATAACGGCTCTACCCTCAAACCAGCGAGGCCGGCTCTTCGAGCGCTTTGCGGAGCCGTTCGAAAGCAAGCCTGATGCGCGATTTCACGGTACCAAGAGGGATGCCTGTCGAAGAGGCTATCTCCGAATGGGTCTGGCCGAGGAAAAAAGCCGCGCGCACGAGCTGCATCTGTTCATCGGGAATGTTCTCGAGCGCGGCCCGCACCCTTGCATCACTTTCTGCCCGTTCGAGCAGGATATCCGCACTCGGCACTTCGGGGGGGCAAAACCAGTATTCGCTGATCTCTATCTGCCGATGTTTAGCCCGGCGGTCCCTGTCGATGCGGCGGTTGCGTGCGATCCGATAAAGCCAGGTTGAAAGGGAGGACTGGCTGGGGTCATAAAGATGCGCTCGATGCCAAAGAACAGCCATGACCTCCTGCACCAGTTCCTCCGCCTCGTCCGGCTTCATCGAGCGTTTGACGAGCCATGACTTCAGACGAGGAGCGAAATGGTCGAACAGCGTTGCAAAAGCCGTCTGATCGCGGTTGTCGGCCACCGCCTTGGCCAAATTGGCGAAGTGGTCTTTCTCATCCAGGTCCATCTAATTTACGCAAACTTTCCCATAGGAGGCCCCGTCATATTCGCCCATTCTAATGTCATATAGGGACCGAGGAAAAGGACAAACTCTTGCCCCAATCCTTGTGTCACTGATTGACAAACCACATGAAAAATTCCCCGCCAGATGAGACTTGGAGATAGTTGCGAGGAGGATGTCCACGCAGGGGCGTGGCGGTGGATGGGACATTTACAGTATTTCAACGGTGCGATTGACGCTTTGGTAACCAGGATTAAGTCAAAATGAACCGAATCAGGATCATGCCTGGCAAAGGCTTGCCCGCTCGGGCCGTTGCAAGAAGACAAAACCGGCAGGAGACCATGTCTGTAAGAACAATCGCAACCGCACTGGCACTCACGCTGGCGAGCGCCAGCGTCGTTTTCGCTCAAACCCCAACGCGCATCCAGCAATTCAAGGCGTGGGGTGCCTATTCCTATAAATCGGGCAATAGTACCGTCTGCTATGTACTGTCGGTTCCGACCGCCAAGGAGCCAGCAAGCGTCGACCACGGCGATATCTTCTTCATCGTGACGCAGCGCCCGGGCCAGAACATCTCCTACGAGCCGCAGGTGATGGTGGGCTATCCGCTGCAGTCGAATTCCAAGGTCACCGTCACGATCGACAACAAGAACTTCGTGATGTTCACCAAGGACAAGGCCGCCTGGGTGGAGAATGCTGCCGAAGAGCCGGCGCTGGTCGCAGCCATGAAGACCGGTCAGAACATGAGCGTCAGCGCGGTCTCAGGCCGCGGTACCAAGACCTCCTACGCCTATTCGCTCTCGGGCATTTCCGCTGCGCTGAAGCAGATCGAAGCCTGCAAGTAAGCTCTGTTGCACCGATGGTTGAAGAAAGGCCGGCCTCTCGCCGGCCTTTCGCGTTTCAGCAAGAATGGACGCGGCGGCAATTTAATGATAAAGGCCCTGACAACGAAGGTCAGGCGCCAAAGCGCCCCTATGACCGAGATTGGTTTCACATACAGACATGCGCTCGCCGCTCCGCTTCAGAACCGGGGGCAAGGCCATGTGTTCGATGGGATAAGAGAATGTCGGTATCCGAGGCCGTTATGGCCCCCCTCAAGACGCCGCTCGTGGCGCGTCCGGACCTGATGTCAGGTAAGCCCTCCCTGATCGGGCTGACGCGCGAGATGATGGCGGATGCGCTGAAGGAGAAGGGCGTGCCGGAAAAGCAGGTGCGCATGCGCGTCAGCCAGCTCTGGCATTGGCTCTATATCCGCGGCGTTTCCGATTTCGACGCCATGACTAATGTGGCGAAGGACATGCGGGAGATGCTGAAGACGCATTTCACCATCTCCCGCCCCGAGATCGTCGAGGAGCAGATCTCAAGCGACGGCACCCGCAAATGGCTGCTGCGGTTTCCTCCGCGCGGCGCTGGTCGTCCGGTGGAGGTCGAGACGGTCTATATACCGGAGGAAGGCCGCGGGACGCTCTGCATTTCGAGCCAGGTCGGCTGTTCGCTTACCTGTTCATTCTGCCATACCGGCACACAGCGGCTGGTGCGCAACTTGACGGCAGAAGAGATATTGGCCCAGCTGCTGCTGGCGCGGGACCGTCTCGGCGATTTCCCGGGCACGGACACGCCGCCCGGCGCTTTCGTGCCGACCGGCGAGCGCAAGATCACCAATATCGTCATGATGGGTATGGGCGAGCCGCTCTATAATTTCGGGAGCGTCAAGACCGCATTGCTGATTGCGACCGACGGGGACGGCCTGTCACTGTCGAAACGGCGCGTCACGCTGTCGACCTCCGGCGTCGTTCCGGAAATCTACCGGACGGGCGAAGAGATCGGCGTCATGCTGGCGATCTCGCTGCATGCGGTGCGTGACGAACTGCGCGACATGCTGGTGCCGATCAACAAGAAGTATCCGCTAAAGGAACTCCTGGAAGCCTGCCGTAAATATCCGAGCCTGTCGAACGCCCGCCGCATCACCTTCGAATATGTGATGTTGAAGGACGTCAACGACAGCCTTGAGGACGCCAAGCTGCTGGTGCAGCTCCTGAAGGGCATTCCTGCCAAGATTAACCTGATCCCGTTCAATCCCTGGCCCGGAACAAACTACCAATGTTCCGATTGGGCCCAGATCGAGAAATTTGCCGATTTTATCAACCAGGCGGGTTACGCCTCGCCTATCCGCACGCCGCGCGGCCGAGATATCCTCGCAGCCTGCGGCCAGTTGAAGTCGGAATCGGAGCGGATGCGCAAGACCGAGCGGCTGGCCTTCGAGGCGATGATGATCGCCGGCCACGGCGAGGACGACTGAGAAAAGGCCGGTTCGACCGGCCTTTTTCTCTATCTGGCTTGGGTAAAAAAGATTTTTGCCGCGAAGATCGAAAAGACCCCGGCGAAGGTATAGTCGATGCCGCGCAGCACCTTGGGGTTGGCCTGCAGCCAGCCCGAAAGCCAGTCGGCGGCCAGGACCACGATCAGGTTCACCGGCATACCGATGACGATGAAATAGAAGCCGAAGAAGATCAGCTTGCCGGTGACGTGCGGATCACCCGCGGTGACGAACTGCGGCAGGAAGGTCATGAAGAATATGATGACCTTGGGATTGAGGATGTTGACCCAGAACCCGGTGGAGATATTGGCAAGCGGGCTGCTCATCGTCTGCTCGATCTTGTCCACCTTGAAATTGGAGCCGAAGCGGATCGCCTGGATCGCCAACCAGAGCAGGTAGGCAGCCCCGCCTGTCTTGAGAATGAAGAACGCGGTGGGCGAGGCGGTAATCAGCGCCGAGATGCCGAAGGCGACCAGCAGGGTGTGGCAGACGACGCCGAGGCTGGTACCGAACACGACGAAGAGCGCCGGCCGCCGTCCCTGCGCCAGCGCGCGGCTTATGGACAGCGTCATGTCCGGGCCGGGCGTCAAAGCGAGCAGGAGACCCGCAGCGGTGAAGGCGAGAAGGGTTGCGATGCTCGGTAGAAAATCCATAATGCGCTCGATAGCCGGACAGAGGGAGTTCCCATTTATCCGGCTTTCGAGGTGATGCCAAATCAATCAAGGCCTGGAGATGAAATCTTTCGCGGCGTCGGCGAAATCCGGATGCCAGCGGGAGAGCGGAGGACGGTTTTCGATGATGTCACCGACCGCCCAGGCCATGCGTCGCTCATCGGTGGCCCGGTCGACGTCGTTGTCCGGGCAGAGGATGTAGAAATCGCCGCGCTCCAGGCTCGTCAGCATGAACTCGACCGTTTGTTCCGGCGTCCAGGCGCCGTCGGGTTTTTCGGTGCGGTCGCCTTTCGTCAGACCGGTAAACACGAAGCCGGGGATCAGCAGATGCGCCGAGAGCTTGCAGTTGGGCGTGTTGCGCAATTCGTGCTGGAGCGCTTCGGTGAAGGCTTTGACGCCGGCCTTGGCGACATTGTAGGCCGGGTTGCCGGGCGGCGTGGTAATACCTTGTTTTGAGCCGGTATTGATGATGAGCGATGGTTCGCCATGGGCGATCATGGCCCGACCGAATGTCCGCGTGCCGTGGATCACCCCGAGCAGGTTGACGGCGAAAATGCTGTCCCAGTTTGCCTGTGGCCCGAATATCGTGCTTCCGGGGCTGATTCCGGCATTGTTCATCAGCACATGCACGCGGCCGAAGCGTTGCAGGACGGCCCGTTCGAGAGCCTCGATCTCGGCCGGTTTCGAGACGTCTGTACCGATCGCAGCGACATCTGTCTCGCCGTCCTCGGCAAGGGCGGCGACCTCGCGGCAGGCCTCCGCCAGTTTGTCTCCTTCCAGATCTGCAAGCACGACGGAGAGACCCATGCGGGCAAACTCTTTGGCGGCAGCCAGACCGATGCCGGATGCGGCTCCAGTGACGACGGCGACATTATCCTTTTTCAGAGCGGGATGAGTGATGGTCATTGCAGATCTCCTCTATGGCGCTGCTGTTCAAAGGTCCGGCGGGATATGGAGCCCGCAGCAAAGCGCGTCAACATGACACCATCGTTATGATTGCCCGGTTTTTCTTGCGTGCCCCAAGAAACTCGCTAAAAGTGCCGCAATTCCCGACCTGGCGGTTTTCCGAAAACCGCCACCACCCGCAGACGGACCTGAAATCGACATGGCACTTCCGAAAGACGTTAAGAAAGTCGTTCTCGCCTATTCCGGCGGTCTCGACACCTCGATCATCCTGAAATGGCTGCAGACCGAACTCGGCGCCGAAGTGGTGACGTTCACCGCCGACCTCGGCCAGGGCGAGGAGCTGGAGCCGGCCCGCAAGAAGGCCGAGATGCTGGGCATCAAGGAGATCTATATCGAGGACGTCCGGGAAGAATTCGTTCGCGACTTCGTCTTCCCGATGTTCCGTGCCAATGCCGTCTACGAGGGCGTCTACCTGCTTGGCACTTCGATCGCCCGTCCGCTGATCTCCAAGCATCTGATCGAGATCGCCAAGAAGACCGGTGCTGATGCGATCGCCCATGGCGCCACCGGCAAGGGTAACGACCAGGTCCGTTTCGAACTCTCGGCCTATGCGCTAAACCCGGATATCAAGGTGATCGCGCCTTGGCGCGACTGGGCCTTCAAGAGCCGCACGGACCTTCTCGAATTCGCCGAGAAGAACCAGATTCCCGTCGCCAAGGACAAGAAGGGCGAAGCGCCGTTCTCCGTCGACGCGAACCTTCTGCACTCGTCTTCCGAAGGCAAGGTTCTGGAGGACCCGGCCCAGGAAGCACCCGAATACGTGCATATGCGCACGATTTCCCCGGAAGCGGCGCCGGACAAGGCGACCGTCATCAAGGTCGGCTTCAAGCGCGGCGACGCAGTCTCGATCAACGGTGTCGAGATGTCTCCCGCAACGCTCTTGGCGACCCTCAACAACTACGGCCGGGACAACGGCATCGGCCGTCTCGACCTCGTCGAGAACCGCTTTGTCGGCATGAAATCGCGTGGCGTCTACGAAACGCCCGGCGGCACGATCCTCCTCGCGGCGCATCGGGCAATGGAGAGCATCACGCTCGACCGCGGTGCGGCACACCTCAAAGACGAGCTGATGCCGAAATATGCCGAGCTGATCTATTACGGCTTCTGGTTCTCGCCGGAGCGCGAAATGCTGCAGGCGCTGATCGACAAGAGTCAGGAGCATGTGGAAGGCGAAGTGACGCTGAAGCTCTACAAGGGCAATGTCATGGTCACCGGCCGCGAGAGCGAAAAGTCGCTCTATTCAGACCAATTGGTCACCTTCGAGGACGATCAGGGTGCTTACGACCAGAAGGATGCGGCAGGCTTCATCAAGCTCAATGCGCTGCGCCTCAGAACACTCGCCAAGCGCAATCTCCGTAAGTAGCGATACCGCACAATTCATCAAAGCCGGCCCGCCTCCGCCTGAGGCGGGCTTTTTTATTCGTTCCGGCTGGCCGCGAGGAAGCCCAAATATCCGAGCACCGCGATGATGTGCATGGCCGGGATGACGCTGCCAAACGCTACCAAGGGTGCACCGATCCAGGCGATGAGAACGCCTCCGACAAACCCCGCCCCCATCTGGATGAAGCCCATCAGCGCGGATGCCGAGCCGGCAATGTGCGGAAACGGGGCAAGGCCGGCGGTAGTGATATACGGCGAGATGAAAGCCGTGCCAAAGGTGCAGATTGCAACCGGTCCCATGATCGATAGAAAAGACGGTGGCAGGAAATAAACGGAAAGCGCCATGATGATGCCGCCCCCGCCGCTGAAAGCAAGACCGAAAACCGGCGCTCTGCGACCGGGCAGCCATTTCGACGTCAGGCGCAGGCAGAGCGACCCGATCAGATAGAACCCGGACTGCATCAGCATGCTCATCCCGTATTGGGTAGGGGTGAGCCCCACGTCATCAATCAGGATGAAAGGCAGGGCAGTCGCCTGCGCATAGAGCGCGCCTATACAACCTGCCAGGACGATCGCAGCAAAAAGAAATCTTACCTGCACGGCGATTTCGCAATAGGCGGAGATCAGCCGGAGCGGTCGAAGCCTGCTGCGGTCAGGGACCGTCGTCTCTTTCAGATAGACGGTTGAAAGAAAGACGAGGATTGCACCGAAGCCGACCATCAGCAGGAAAACGGATTTCCAGCCGAAGGCAGCGAGCGTGAGGCCGCCGATGGTCGGCCCTGCGGCGGGACCGATCGCCAGGATGATGCCCATCGTGTTCATGATGCGCGCTGCTTCCGCGCCAGTGAACTGGTCGCGAACGATGGCGCGCGAGACCGTAATGCCAACCGAGGCTCCAATGCCCTGGATCAGGCGGCCCGCGAGAATCCATTCGACCGTCGGAGCAAAGACGGCAAGCAATGAACCGCCGAGATAGATGGCCAGGAAGCTGAGCGCGGCGGATTTGCGGCCGAACGCATCCGATACCGGGCCGGCGACAAGCTGCGCCAGCGCAAAGCCTGCGAAATAGAGCGACAGCGACATCTTGATGGCGGCTTCGGTCGTGTCGAATGCCCGCACCAGCTCCGGCATGGCAGGCGTATAGATGGCCATGGAGATCGGCCCGATTGCCGTCAGCAGGGCGCCAATGACGGTCGTGCGGCGCTCGCTCATAAGCGCAGGCATGGGGGGCATGCTACCGGCTTTCATCGGACGAAAACTGCGGCGGCTGGGAAATGTTGATCGCCTGGAGCTTGGCATTGAAGACTGCCAGGGTGTCCCGTAGGACGCGGTTCTCCTCGCTGCTCAGGCCGTCGGTCGCCTGCGTCAAGATGATATTGAGTTCCTTGCGGATCGCGCAGATCATCCCATCGGAGGCGGGCGTCAGGTTTATCCGTTTCGCCCGGCGATCAGAGGAGCACTGCTGCCTTTCGATGAGGCCGCGCTCCTGCAGTTTATCGAGATAGGAGCAGACCGTCATCGGCTCGATACCCATGCGGGTTGCGATGTCGAGCTGCCGGCTGCCATCGGCGGCAGCGATGCTCATGAGAACCCGTGCTTCGCCGGGTGTGAGACCAAGACCCGCCTCGGCGATGCGACGCTCGAAGGCTGCTCGGAGAAGGCGGGCGCTGTCGACGATCAGAAAACCCAAGGGATCCATCTCAGGGCCAGCCTCCGCAATTGCATCGGAGAATTTCATAAGGCCCCCTTACTATCTTTTAGAGGGAAGGCAAATGAAAAACCCGTGTCCGCTCGCATTGACAGCGGCAAAGGGCGCGGCAAGACTGCGTAGAGCCATTGCATTGGAGCCCGCCATGTCCTCTTCGCTGCTTGCCGGCGCGTTTCTCGCGGCTCTGGCCTACACACTCATTCCCGGCCCTGCATTCCTGGCGCTTCTCGGCATCGGTGCCGGACAAGGACGTCAGGCGGGTGCCTTTTTCATGGGAGGACATCTGGCGGGAGATATCCTGTGGTCTGCCCTGGCGCTGGTGGCTATCATTGGAGCAAAGACTGTTGGCACCGCCGTCTTCGACATCCTCGGCGTTGTTTGCGGCCTCTATCTCGGCTGGATTGGCTGGAGTGCATTGCGGGCAAAGCCGAAAGAAGATGGCGGCGCTTTAATGGCTGTCGAGCGCCCCTTGAGGCGTGGCCTGATCTTCGGGCTGACCAATCCCAAGGGGTATCCAGTGGCTCTGGCGACGTTTACGGCACTGCTTGCCGGGTCGTCAGACGCGCTGGATTTTGCAGGGCTGCCGATCCTGCTGGCCGTCTCCCTTGTCGGATTCCTGACCGCAGACCTCGTGCTGATTGCTATTATCGGTGCAGGTTTCGTGCGGCGCTTCTACCGCAGGCATGAAAGGGTGATCGTGCGGCTTTCCGGGCTGCTGTTCATCGGATTTGCGCTGCAGGCACTCTGGCACTCGGCGCCAAATCTTTTCGGCTTTCGCAGGGCATGAGGCTGCCCCGAGCCGTTCAGATTTCGAGGAAGGCCATGACGGAGCGCAGGACGTCGGCACGGTGCGCATCTCCGAGCGATATCGCGATCTCGAGCTGGTTTCGGTAAAAGTCGTGGAAGTCGAACCCTGTCTCGTCGGTTACTTCAGACAGATCGACAACTTGCCCCTGGGCATCGACGGCATGCGTCGGAAGCTCCTCGGAAAGCGTGATATAGGTATCCTGGTCGATCTTGCCGGCCTGGTAGTTCTCCAGGGCCAAGGCACGCAAATCCCGTGGGGTGATAGCCGAGAAATTGATCGGCAAGTCACCCGCTTCGGGCACCTGAAAGATGATCTGGCCGTGCCGGCTTTCCTGCTGTGAAGGCTTCTCGATCTTGGCGTTTCGAGAATTCTCCCTTTGAAGAAAATGGGTAGACCAGCGCAAGGAACTGATTTCCATGGCTATATCCCGAGTCACCGGATATTGCGTTGAAGGTAGCCGTCCGCGCTGCACTGCGTCAAATAGTTAATATACGTTAATTATTGGGTGTGATTTTTTGCCGGCGGTCAAAAACGTCGGCGCGGATACCCAATTCGGCAAGCTTCTCCTATATGAATGGCGACCCATCTTTCGAAGGATATGCGCATGTCTTCAAATCCTCCCGTGAACCCTGCTTTGGTGGAATGGAACGGCCATTTTGGCCTGCCTCGTTTCGATCTGGTGAAAGATGAGGATTTCGCCCCGGCCTTCGATGCCGCGCTTTCGGCCCATGAGGGCGAGATCGAGGCCATCGCGAACAATCCCGAAGCCCCGAGCTTTGCCAATACCGTGGTTGCGCTGGAAACAGCGGGCGACGAACTCTCGCGGGTTTCGGCGCTTTTCTGGGGTAAGGCCGGCGCACATACCAACGAGACCATTCAGGGGCTCGAACGGGAAATGGCACCGAAGCTTTCCCGCCACTATTCGAAGATCGGCATGAACGCTGCCCTCTTTTCCCGCATCGACACGCTTTGGGAAAAACGCGGGGATCTGGGCTTGACCCTTGAGCAGGAGCGCGTGCTTGAGCGCCATTGGAAAGGGTTTGTCCGGGCTGGCGCCAAGCTGCCGAAGCCGCAGCAAGAGCGGCTGGCGGACATCAACGAGAAACTCGCCGGTCTTGGCGCGAAGTTCGGCCAGAACGTGCTGGCGGACGAAAAGAACTGGTCGCTGAAGCTCTCGGACGAAGCGGAACTCGAAGGGCTGCCCGAGATGTTGCGAGATGCCATGGCGGCAGCGGCCCGCGAGCGGGGGGAGGCTGACGGTTATGCGGTGACCCTGTCGCGTTCGATCATCGAGCCCTTCCTGACATTTTCGACGCGCCGGGATCTGCGGGAACAGGCCTTCAAGGCCTGGCTTGCGCGCGGCGCAAACGAAGGCGAAACGAACAATCTCGGCGTCGTGCGCGAGACATTGGCGCTGAGGGCCGAAAAAGCCAATCTTCTCGGATATGACAGTTTCGCGGCTCTCAAGCTGGACAACACCATGGCTAAAACGCCGAATGCGGTCAACACGCTGCTTCGCCAGGTCTGGGAAAAAGCACGAGCCAAAGCGCTGGAGGAAGAAGCGAGCCTCGGCCGCCTGATTGCAGAAGAAGGCAAGAACCATGAGGTGATGCCCTGGGACTGGCGTCATTACGCGGAAAAGCTTCGGCAGCGGATGTTCGATTTTTCCGAGACCGAACTGAAGCCGTATCTCCAGCTCGAAAAGATCATCGAGGCATGTTTCGACGTCGCGGAACGGCTCTTCGGCATCAAGGCAACAGAGGTAAAGGGCGTCGCTGCCTATCATACCGACGTGCGGGTCTTCGAGATCCGCGCCAAGGATGGCGCGCTGAAGGCGCTTTTCCTGGGTGACTATTTCGCCCGCGCCTCTAAACGATCCGGTGCCTGGATGAATTCGTTCCAGTCGCAGCACAAGCTGACGCTGAAAAACGGTAAGCAGGGCGAGTTGCCGATCATCTATAACGTCTGCAACTTCGCCAAACCTGCGGAGGGCAAGCCGGCCTTGCTGTCGCTGGACGATGCGAAAACCCTCTTCCATGAATTCGGCCATGCGTTGCACGGCATGCTGTCGGATGTGACCTATCCGTCCGTTTCCGGCACCGGCGTTGCGCGGGATTTCGTCGAACTGCCGTCGCAGCTTTACGAACACTGGCTGACCGTGCCCGAAATCCTCGAAAGATATGCCGTTCATTACGAAACCGGCCAACCGATGCCGAAGGCCCTGCTCGACAAGGTGCTGGCAGCCCGCACCTTCAACGCCGGCTTTGCCACCGTCGAGTTCACGTCCTCGGCCCTGGTCGACATGGCCTTCCATACGCGTGATGCCGTGGAAGACCCGATGGCGGTGCAGAAGCAGGTGCTGGACGAAATTGGCATGCCGGCTTCGATCGTCATGCGCCACGCTACGCCGCATTTCCAGCACGTCTTTGCAGGCGATGGTTATTCGGCCGGCTACTATTCCTACATGTGGTCGGAAGTGCTCGATGCGGACGCCTTCTCGGCTTTCGAGGAAACGGGCAACGTCTTCGACCCTGTGATGGCGCGCAAGCTGAAGAACAATATCTATTCGGTGGGCGGCTCGATCGACCCGGAGGATACCTACAAGGCGTTTCGCGGCAAGCTTCCCGACCCGCAGGCCATGCTGAAGAAAAAGGGTCTTGCGATGGTCGAGGAATTGGCCGGCAGCGACGCCTGAGCGTCTTTGCATAGCTGCCATCGACGCGGCCCCCTTTCGCAAATGCGAAAAAGCATGTAATAGCGCGCCAACGAAATTTGGCGCGCCTTGTCATTTTGCCGCGCCGCAGCCTCAGAGATACACCATATGGCAATTCGCAACATCGCGATTATCGCGCACGTTGACCATGGGAAAACGACCCTTGTCGACGAACTTCTGAAACAGTCCGGCTCGTTCCGCGACAACCAGCGCGTTGCAGAACGCGTCATGGACTCGAACGATCTGGAAAAGGAACGCGGCATCACCATCCTTGCCAAGGCGACCTCGGTCGAGTGGAAGGGCGTGCGCATCAACATCGTCGACACTCCCGGCCACGCCGATTTCGGCGGTGAGGTGGAACGTATCCTCTCGATGGTGGACGGCGCGATCGTTCTCGTCGACTCGTCCGAAGGACCGATGCCGCAGACCAAATTTGTGGTCGGCAAAGCGCTGAAGGTCGGACTTCGCCCGATCGTCGCGATCAACAAGATCGACCGTCCGGACGGCCGCCACGAGGAAGTCATCAACGAAGTCTTCGACCTGTTTGCCAATCTCGATGCAACGGACGAGCAGCTCGACTTCCCGATCCTTTACGGTTCCGGCCGCGACGGCTGGATGAACGTCAATCCGGAAGGCCCGAAGGACGAAGGCCTCGCGCCGTTGCTCGACCTCGTGCTCAAGCACGTTCCGGAGCCGACCGTCGAAGAAGGTCCGTTCCGTCTGATCGGTACGATCCTTGAAGCCAATCCGTTCCTTGGCCGCATCATCACCGGCCGCATCGCCTCGGGCTCGATCAAGCCGAACCAGGCTGTGAAGGTGCTTGGCCAGGATGGCAAGCTGATCGAAACTGGCCGTATTTCGAAGATCCTCGCATTCCGCGGCATCGAACGCCAGCCGATCGAGGAAGCGCATGCGGGCGACATCGTGGCGATCGCCGGTCTCTCCAAGGGCACCGTTGCCGATACCTTCTGCGATCCGTCCGTCACGGAAGCCATGAAGGCGCAGCCGATCGATCCGCCGACCGTCACCATGTCCTTCATCGTCAACGACAGCCCGCTTGCCGGCACCGAAGGCGACAAGGTTACCTCGCGCGTCATCCGCGACCGTCTCTTCAAGGAAGCGGAAGGCAATGTTGCGCTGAAGATCGAAGAAGCGGAAGGCAAGGATTCCTTCTACGTTTCGGGCCGCGGCGAATTGCAGCTTGCCGTTCTCATCGAGACCATGCGTCGCGAAGGCTTCGAGCTTGCCGTTTCGCGTCCGCGCGTCGTCATGCACAAGGATGAAAACGGCACCCTCATGGAGCCGATCGAAGAAGTCGTGATCGACGTCGACGAGGAGCATTCGGGCGTCGTCGTGCAGAAGATGTCGGAGCGCAAGGCCGAAATGGTCGAACTGCGCCCGTCCGGCGGCAATCGTATCCGCCTGCGGTTCTATGCGCCGACGCGCGGCCTGATCGGTTACCAGTCGGAGCTTCTGACCGACACGCGCGGCACGGCGATCATGAACCGCCTGTTCCACGATTATCAGCCCTTCAAGGGCCAGATCGGCGGCCGCGTCAACGGCGTGCTGCTCGCCAACGCCGCCGGCGAAGCCGTGGCCTATGCGATGTTCAACCTGGAAGACCGCGGTCCGATGATCATCGAGCCGGGCGAAAAGGTCTACCAGGGCATGATTATCGGCATTCACAGCCGCGACAACGACCTTGAGGTCAACGTGCTGAAGGGCAAGCAGCTCACTAACATCCGGGCTGCCGGCAAGGACGAAGCTGTCAAGCTTACGCCTCCGATCCGCATGACGCTCGACCGTGCGCTTTCCTGGATCCAGGACGACGAGCTGATGGAAGTGACGCCGAAGAACATCCGGCTTCGCAAGATGTATCTCGATCCGAACGACCGCAAGCGCTACGAAAAGTCGAAGCTCGCGGGGTGATCTCCTAACCTCACTTTGCAGACTTGAAACCCCGGTAGAGATACCGGGGTTTTTTCTGTGCCTTCGCACTGCGCAGGCTTGTCGCAAAGGTTAAAAACACGTTAACGTCTGCCTGTCGTCCACATCAGAAGCCTGTGGGCAATCCGTCCTACTCACAAAGGTGGAATAGCGGATTGCCTGCGTGAGGACCTAAAGTAGCGTTATGAAGACGTTGTCGATCGATGTCCGGCGAGCGGAACCGGAAGATGCGCGTGCCATCTCGGATGCACACCGGGAAGCATGGAAGCAGGCCTATGCCGGGCTCATTCCGCACAAGCCGTTGACGCAGATGCTGGAACGCCGGGGAGAAACCTGGTGGCGGAAGGCCGCGCGCGGACCGGCGACGCTTCTGGTTCTCGACGTCGCGGGCGATATTGCTGGTTATGCCACGATCGGCCTGAACCGGGCGCGGGCCTTGCCGCAGGACGGCGAAGTCTACGAAATCTATCTGCGCCCGGAGTTCCAGGGGATCGGCCTCGGCAGGCGGCTGTTCGGCGAGAGTCGCCGGCTTTTGCGCTCCCTCGGCTGCGAGGGATTGGTCGTCTGGTGCCTCGAAGACAGCGAGCACGCGACGCGATTCTTCCGCCGCCACGGCGGTGTCGACGTGGCCGAAGGCATGGAAGACTTCGGCGGGACCCAGCTCAGGAAGATCGGCTTCGTCTGGTCCTGAACCGCAGCCATGCGGTTCGAAAACCCTTCGCTTCGAACGCCCACGCTATCTAATATTCCTCCAATGTCTTGTTGCCTTGCAGCATGATTCCCGCTATCGACGCGTGACTTTGTCCACCTGATCGAGGAAAAAGAATGCGTATCGATGCGATTTCCGTTGGTAAAAATCCGCCTGAAGACGTCAACGTCATTGTTGAAGTGCCTGTCGGCGGCCATCCGATCAAGTATGAGATGGACAAGGAAGCCGGTGCGCTGGTGGTCGATCGCTTCCTCTACACGCCGATGACCTATCCGGGCAATTACGGCTTCGTGCCACATACGCTTTCGGAAGACGGCGACCCGATCGACGTCCTCATCTGCAATACCCGCCCGCTGGTTCCGGGCTGCGTCATCAATGTCCGGCCGATTGGCGTCATGGTCATGGAAGACGATGGCGGCAAGGACGAGAAGATCATCGCCGTGCCGGTGCCGAAGCTGACCCAGCGCTATGACAAGGTCAAGAACTACACCGACCTGCCTGAGATCACGCTGAAGCAGATCGAGCATTTCTTCGAGCACTACAAGGATCTGGAGCCCGGCAAGTGGGTGAAGATCGGCGGCTGGCAGGATGTCGAGGTCGCCAAGAAGCTAATCGTCGAAGCCATCGACCGTTACAAGGCGCAGAAGTAATTCTTACGGCTCAAGTAATTTCTTGAGCTTCTTTTCCAAATCCTCCGGGTCGCCATCGATCCGGAGGATTTTTTTGCGCGCCGTTTCGCCCGACACGATCGAAATGGAGGATTTCGGAAGCCGGAGCGTATCGGCAAGCAACAGGATCAGCGCCTTATTGGCTTTGCCGTCTTCGGGCACTGCAGTGACGCGGGCCTTGAGGTAAGCCTCGCCGGCGGCAGACGTTTCGATCCCCTCGACGCCATTGCGGCCAGCGTTCGGTGTCAGCCGGACTGCGAGCCGCATATGATCAGTATGCCTGCTGTAGGGGAAGCTCACGCAAACAGGGGGTAGATCGACGTCCACATCAGTGAACGGATGAAGAAGATGATCAGAAGCAGGATCACCGGAGAGATGTCGATGCCGCCTAGGTCCGGCATGATACGGCGGATCGGACGTAGTACCGGATCGGTGACATTGAAGAGGAAGCGGCCGACCGCATCGACGAACTGGTTCCTCGAATTGATGACATTGAAGGCATAGAGCCACGAGAATATGGCGCTGAAAATCAGCACCCAGGTATAAAGGTTCAAGGCCAAATCGATGGTCTGAAACAGGGCGAGCATCCACGTCTCCATTTCGTTGTTGACAGACATGTAGACATTGGCGAACTAACGAGCAAGTGCTGCGCCCGTACCTCGTCGGAATCATGTTTAATGGGCGGCGGGTGCAATGCCGGTTTCCGGTTTCGCTGAAAGTGCTGCTTCATGTCCATTCCCGCCTCCGGCGATCGGTTCGCCGCCTTCCGGCATTCCTCTTACTCGCGCTTCTTCTTTTCCCGGTTTCTCTCGGCTTTTGCGATCCAGATCATCAGCGTCGCCGTCGGCTGGCAGATGTATGACGAGACCGGCAACGCGCTCTATCTCGGCCTGATCGGGCTATTCCAGTTCCTGCCTTCTCTGTTGTTGATCCTGGTGACGGGATCGGTTGCCGACCGCTATAACCGGCGTGCGATCATGGCCATCTGCATGGTGGTGGGTGCGCTGTGTGCAGCGGCGCTTCTGGGGCTGACGATCGCGAATTCCTTTTCTCCCTGGCCGGTATTTGCGATCCTGATCCTGTTTGGTATCGAGCGCGCCTTCATGGGACCTGCCGTGCAGTCGCTCGGGCCCAACCTCGTGCCGGAGCAGGATCTGCCGAACGCCATTGCCTGGAATTCTTCGTCCTGGCAGACCGCATCCATCCTTGGTCCGGTAGTGGGCGGTCTGCTCTACGGCGCAAGCGCGGTCGTGGCCTATACCGTTGCCGTGATCTTTCTGATACTTGCCGCCATTCTCGTTTTCATGATCCCGAAGCCGGTCCAGAAAAACCCTGCCAACAAGGTGAGCTGGGGCGAGATCGTGGCCGGCTTCCGCTTCATCTTCGGGGAGAAGGTGGTGCTTGGAGCAATCTCGCTCGATCTCTTTGCGGTGCTGCTCGGCGGGGCCGTGGCGCTGATGCCGATCTTCGCGCGTGATATTCTGGAACTCGGTCCGTGGGGCCTCGGTATGCTGCGTGCCGCCCCGGGTGTCGGCGCCATCATCGTGGCCATCTGGCTGGCCTTTTATCCCATCCGCCATCACGCCGGCCTTGCCATGTTCGTCGGTGTCGCCCTGTTCGGCGCCGGGACGCTCGTGTTCGGGATTTCCGCGACCCCATGGCTTTCCATCTCGGCGCTGATGCTGATGGGGGCATCCGACATGATTTCGGTCTACGTGCGCGAGACGCTGATCGCGCTCTGGACGCCGGACGAGGTGCGAGGCCGCGTCAACGCTGTCAACATGGTCTTTGTCGGCGCGTCCAACGAGCTCGGTGAATTCCGGGCCGGCACCATGGCGTCGATCTTCGGAGCGGTACCGGCCGTAGTCATCGGCGGCGTCGGCACGCTCGCAGTGGCGGTCATCTGGTCACTTGGCTTCCCGAAGCTTCGGAAGATCGACAGCCTCGAGGCGCCGGACCGGTAGGTTCAATCGCCTCGCGAGGCAGGCTGGCGGCGGGCATCTGCCGCTGCGGCCCCTTTATCGGCAAGTTTGCCTTCGAATACCGTACCGAGGAAATTCCACAGCCACTCCTTGAGCGGCGCGTCGAAGATCATCCGCCCTTCCAGATGCTCGCGGCCTTTCTGGGCATTCGGCATGATGAAGCGGTGCTCACCATGCACCACCCACCGCTGCATCATGGCGCGTGTAAGCTCCGCATGGAACTGCAGGCCCCAGGCATTGTCGCCGTAACGAATTGCCTGGTTCGGATAGGCATCGCCCTGTGCAAGCAGTTGCGCACCATGCGGCAGTTCGAAACCCTCGCGGTGGAAATGGTAGACCATTTTCGGCCAATGCATCAGCAGGCGGCCGTGCTCGGTGGCCCGCAAGGGATACCAGCCGATCTCTGTCAGCCCCTCCTTGTCGGGTGCTACCGTGCCGCCGAGATGACGCACCATCATCTGCGCCCCCAGGCAGATGCCGAGATAAGGCTTGTTCTCTTTCAGCGGAACGCCAATCCAGTCTATCTCCGTCCTGATGTAGGGCTCGGGATCGTTGACGCTCATCGGCCCGCCGAAAATGACGGCGCCGGCGTGTCCGACAAGCGTTGAAGGCAGCGGGTCACCGAGCACGGGACGACGGATGTCGAGCGGAAAGCCCTTGTCGATCAGCATCTGCCCGACGCGGCCAGGGGAAGAGCGCTCCTGATGCAGGACGATGAGCACGGGAAGCTTTTTGGTATGGCGGGAAGGCTGCATCAACATGTCGGTACGTCCCTACTGCTCTCCCTCATCTCCTCCCGTTGAACGTGCCGCAGCTTGCTGACGCTGCAGAACCCTGTCGCGCGATGAAACCCCGAGAAGATCTGCGATTCTCCAGATCACGTGATCCTCGATCTCGCTGCGCTGGCCGTCCGCATAGACGATATCCCAGAGGATGCCGAGAAGTTCGACGCGGTCGTCTTCGTCGACAAGGTGTTTTTTAAGATCGGAAGTGAAACGGTAATAGTCAACTGCCTCGCGGCCGGCGTCGTGCCCGGCCTCGATCAGCGCCTTGAGGCGAGCTTCGCTCAGGTCGTAGCGTTCGCGCAGGAGATCGCGAAACGTCTGCTGCTCCTGTTCGGAGACGTTGCCGTCCGCCTCCATGACCTGGAAACAGAGGGCGACGAAAGCCACTCTCGGATCGTCGGGCGCGAATTCCCGGGCAGAATTGGATGATGTGAGAGTTTGGAGAAAGGCCTGAATTCGGTCCAACATTCTTTTTTCAGGCCTCGCCTTCTCTAGAAAAGCCGGAGCCTCGTCGCGGGCTGCCCGGCGTCCGGATCCTTCACGCCGGGATCATCCGGCGGCCGCCCGAAAAATGGAACTGGCTCCTCCTCGGTTTCGGTCAGTTTTTCATCCTTTGGCTTCACATTGGCAGGTGCTGGTGTTTTTGCTGCAACAGCTAACTCGCTTTTTTGTGTTTCCGGAGCAGGGGCTGGTTGAATGACGATCTGTTTCGGCGGCTCTTCCTCCTTTGGCGTCTCCACGGGCGGCAGGCTTGCAATCGCTTTGTCGGCCGCGAGTGTGCCCTCCTCGATCGGGCCTTGGAGCTGGCCGAAGGGCGCCTTCCATTCGAAGGCGTCGAGGCGGCCTGTCACGGGCGAGATGGGCAACCACTTCTCCGAAACGAAGCCATCGGCAACCCAAGCCGGATCCCGCGGAGCCCGCAGTGCCTGTGCCATCCAATGACGAACGCGGCCCTGGTCATTGGTTTCGGCTTCCTCGATGTCGGCGAGAAGGAGATAGACCTCCTCCCGCGGTTCCATGCGGGCTGCAGCTTCCGCTTTTGCCCGGGCCTTCCTGAATTCCTGAGCGTCGAGGGCGGCCTGGGCCACGGCGATGAGGGATTCGATATTGTTGGGCCGCAAGGCCTCCAGCTTTTCGGCGCGCTTCAGCCGGTCGGTGGTGCTGTCGCCGCTACGGGCGCGAACATAGGTCTGGGCGATCTCCGGATGAGGCTCGAGCTTCCAAACGGTTTCGAGAGTGGATGCCGCCTTGCGGATATTGTCCTCGCGCAGCCAAGCTTTTGCTGCAATGACGGCGGCTGGTACAAGATCCTTGGCGAGCTTCAACGCCGCCATAGCGTCGTCCCGGGCGCCTTTCGGGTCCCCTTCAAGCCGGTCGCCGGCTCTCGCGGTCAAGAGCACGGCCTTCCAGCGATCGGCCTGCGCCTTTTCCAGGATGTTGGCCATGCGCTGTTGGTCGAGAAGGCGGAGCGCGTCATCCCAGCGGCCCGACTGGCTGTGGGCCTCGAGCGTCGCTTGTGCCGCCCAGGGCAGATATGGCGCATGCTCCGCAGCCTTTTCCGCGTATTGGCGGGCTGCTTCGTTGGCGCCAAGCCGGCGGGCCTCCATGTAAAGACCCCGCAGGCCGAGTTCCCGCGTTTCCGGATCCTCGACCATCTCCTCGAATTTCTTGCGGGCGTCGTCGTGCCTGCCTTCGATCAGCGCCGTCTGCGCTTCGAGGAGGTGGATCAGCGGCTCCTGGTCCGAGCTGAGCAGGCCACGGGTGCGAAGGCTCATCTTGCGGGCGAGCAGCGCATTGCCGGCGCCAGCCGCGATCAAGCCGGTGGAGAGCGCCTGGTAACCGCGATCGCGCTTGCGGGCGCGGAAATAACGGCGGACGGAATAGGGCGAGGTCCAGATTACGCCGACGATCCACCAGAGGATCATGGCGGCGGCAACAAGCGCGACCACCATTGTGGCCGCGACCATGATGCTGGTCTCGATCAGGTGATCCTGCCAGGTGATGGAGATGAGGCCGGGCCGGTCGGCGAGCCAGGAGAAGCCCCAACCGAGAGCCAGAACGACGAGGAGGAAAATGAAAAGTCTGATCATTCGGGTCTTCGTCCTCAGCCTTGGGTACCGGTCACGGCGCGCGTCAGCGTGCCGCCAACGAGATCTTCCACCTGAATGCGAGCATCAAGCTTCTGCCTGAAGTCGCGGGAGGTGGCCTTTGCCGGCTCCGGCAGGGCCTCCCACTCCCGCACTGAAGCCTTGAGATCGCCGTTGCGAAGAGCTTCCTCGATGCGGGCGACGATAGCCTCGGGTGTGTCGCCCTCGACATTGCCCACCCGCCGCACTTTCACCACCGACATTGCGGAAGAGAGAAGCCGACCAGCAATTCCCTGATCGGGATCTGGCTGGATGGTGGCTTCCAGCATGGCGTCGGCCGCCTTTGGAAACTCCCGCTGCAGCTCGGCGCGCGACGGTACGCCCGTAGCGGCGAATTTCTGCAGGTCGGCAATCGCCGGATCGTCACCGGCAACACTTCCAAATGTCTGGAGCTCGGTTTCAAACGAGCCGCCCCTATCGATCGCGGCTTTGAGCGCTGCCGCCGCAATTGCCCGGGCCACCTGCTGCTCCGGTCCCCGATCGTTCACTTTGGCTTCGACGCCCTCAATCCGATCCTCGAGATGAACATTGTTGCCGGCTGTCGATTCCACGGCGGAACGAAGCAGTGCTATGTCCTCTTTTAGGGCGACAATTGCCTGCTCCGATGCGGCACCGTTCGAATTGCCTGTCGCAGCTTCAAGGGCCGCAACACGATTGGCGAGTCCTTCGTCTGCAGTTGGCGCAGGCCGGGATTGCAGCGCGGCGATCTCCTGGCGGAGTTGGTCGATTTGCGAAGATAGGGCAGTCGTGTCAGTTGCAGGTGCGGCTGGAGAGGCGCCTGGAAGATAGCCGGCATATTGCATGCTGCTCGCAAGCGCCAGTGCGACGATACCGCCGAAAATCCCTGCCGCGACGAGTGTGGATGCCGCAGGGCTCCTTTTCGCTGGCGGGGCGGGGACCGGCTCAGGTTCGGGAGCAACGGTGGCGGATTGCGGTTGTCTTGCATCGTCCGGTTCGGCGTCGGCAAGTGGTGCCTCGTCCTCGATGCCTGACGTTGTCGACACAGGTTCGTCAGCGATATCGGCTTCCACCGGCTTGTCGGTGTCGACGGATGTTTCCGCCTCCAGTTCCGCCGGTGTCACCGGCTCGTCGGAATCGATGCTGCGCACCGGCTCGGCGACGGCCTCCTCTGCCGTGAGGTCGATGGTCACGGGTTCTTTTTCTGCCTTTGACCGGCGCGGCGGTTTTTCCGATACCATCTCGACCTCTTTTTGCATGTGCTCTGGGGAAACTAGTCAGCGGGCGGGCGGAAGAAAAGGGGCGGGCGGGAATTTGCCGCCTCTCCTCGACTAAAGGAGAGCCAGAAGCCCGTTCTCGTCAGCATGCGCGGCGATCTTGATCTTTCTGTGAAATTCGGGAGGCACTGCGGCGGCGACATTGTCGCTGAGACAGATTATCTGCGCATTCGAGAGCGCGTCTGCAAATGGCGCCATAAGCTCAAAGAACAGCCGCGCATTTTCCCGTGAATAGAGAAGGACCGCGTCGACCGGCGGGTCCAGCACAGCGTCGCGGACAGATTCCCGATCATAAGGCAGAGGGGTCATCTCGTAGATTTCCGCTACGGCGAGAGGCATTTTCGCCGTTCGAAGCCCTTTCTCGAAACTGGCCGAACGCGGCCGACCGGCAAGATAGAGCAGGGGAGCGTCGAAGATCGGGGCGTCGGCTAGAACCAGCCGGGCAAGTTCAGAACCGGTCCCAGGTCCCTTCCGGATTTTTCGGAAGCCGGCTTCTTCCGCCGCCCTGGCCGTCGCTTCCCCGACAGCATAAAGCACCTCATCCAGATAGGGCGAGAGGCAGTCCACAGACGAGAGAACTCTGGCCGCTTCCGCACTCGTCAGCGCAAGGGCGGCGTGAGGTTTCTTCAGTGCAGTTTCGGCAATGTCCGGACGACGCAGCGCTCGCGTCAGCGGCAGCAGGATCGGCTGGTGTCCCAGGTTCACCAGCCGATCGGCAGTGCGTCCGGCCGATGGTTCAGGGCGGGTAACGACGACCCGCATGGGGTTAGGACCAGTCTTCGAAGAAATCACTGCCGGCGGTCGCCCGCACCGCCTCGCCGGCCTTGCGGCCAAGCGCTTCCGCATGCGCGCGTTTTCCCTCAACCGCGATCGAATGCTCCCGTTGTCCGTCCGGGGTGAGAATGAGGCCTGAAAATTTCAGGTGGTCTCCGTCGCAGACGGCATAACCGCCGATCGGCGTGCGGCAGGAGCCGTCGAGAGCGGCGAGGAAGGCGCGTTCGCAGGAGACAGCATCATAAGTCGGCCGGTCGTTGATCGGCTCCAGCAATTCATCGATGCGGCTGTCGCCGATGCGGCTTTCGACACAGATCGCGCCCTGCGCAGGAGCCGGCGGAAAATCAGCCGGATCGAGAAGTTCGGTGACGACCTCCTCCTTGGCAAGGCGCTTCAGGCCGGCGAAGGCCAAAAGTGTCGCATCCACCTGGCCTTCATCCAGCTTGCGCAGCCGCGTTTCGACAAGACCGCGGAAGGTTATGACATTGATGTCCGGCCGGATACGCTTGATCAGGGCCTGTCGGCGCAGCGAGGAGGAGCCGATAGTCGCATGGTCGGGCAATGCGGTGAGTGTCGGCGCGGTCCGGCCGATGAAGGCGTCACGAAAATCCTCGCGCGGCAGATAGGCCGACAAGCGGAGACCGTCCGGCAGTTTGGTCGGCATGTCCTTAGACGAATGCACGGCGAAGTCGAGGTCGCCGGAAAGCAGCTGTTCTTCCAGTTCCTGTGTGAAGAGCCCTTTGCCGCCGAGCTCGGTCAAAGCGCGGTCGGTGATGCGGTCGCCCTTGGTGGACAGCACGACGATCTCGAACATTTCCTCCGGAAGACCGTGTGCCGTCATCAGCCGGGCACGTGTTTCGGAGGCCTGGGCGAGCGCCAGCGGGCTGCCCCGCGTTCCGATCCGGAAAGGTTTTGTTTGCATCCGCGTCATTCCATTGTTACCGGAGGCTTTCGTAGACCGGATTATCCGGCATCGCAATCAACGATAGACCCATGGCGACCTTTCTTCGCATCCTCGGCATAGAAACAAGCTGCGACGAAACGGCGGCGGCGGTCGTTGCGCGCCATGAGGACGGACGTGGTGAAATCCTGTCCGATGTCGTTCTGTCTCAACTCGACGAGCATAGTGCCTACGGCGGCGTGGTGCCGGAAATCGCCGCACGGGCGCATGTCGAGGCGCTGGACGGGCTGGTGGAAGAAGCGCTCGACCGGGCAGGCGTTTCGCTCGATGAAATCGACGCCGTGGCCGCGACCTCGGGTCCGGGCCTGATCGGCGGGCTGATCGTCGGGCTCATGACCGCGAAGGCGATCGCGCGTGCGTCGGGCAAGCCGCTGCTGGCGATCAATCACCTCGAAGGCCATGCACTAACGGCGCGGCTGACGGACGGGCTTTCGTTTCCCTACCTGATGCTGCTCGTTTCGGGAGGACACACCCAACTGGTCCTGGTGCGAGGCGTGGGGGAATACGAGCGCTGGGGCACGACCATCGACGACGCGCTCGGTGAAGCTTTCGACAAGACGGCGAAACTGCTCGGCCTGCCCTACCCGGGTGGCCCAGCGGTGGAAAAGGCCGCACAAGCGGGCAATCCGGACCGTTTTTCGCTTCCGCGCCCTTTGGTCGGTGAAGCTCGGCTCGATTTTTCCTTTTCCGGCCTCAAGACTGCGGTGCGACAGGCGGCCACCGAAATCGCGCCTTTGAGCGATGAGGATATCGCCGATATCTGCGCCTCCTTCCAAAAGGCAATCTCGCGCACGCTGCGCGACCGGATCGGCAGGGGGCTGGCGCGCTTCAAGCAGGAGTTCGCAGCGCTCGATGTCGATCCGGCACTGGTGGTCGCTGGCGGCGTCGCCGCCAACCAGGAAATCCGCCGTACCCTGCAGGCTCTTTGCATCGAGAACGGGTTCCGGTTTATCGCGCCGCCGCTCAGGCTCTGCACGGACAACGCGGCTATGATCGCCTGGGCCGGACTTGAGCGGCTTGCGGGAGAGTTTCCGGCAGACGCGCTGGACGTGGCGCCGCGCTCGCGCTGGCCGCTCGACAAGCAGGCGCAGGCCGTTCTCGGTTCCGGAAAGCGGGGCGCCAAGGCATGAGCGGCAGAGAGCGGATCGTCGTCATCGGTGCCGGCGCCTTTGGTACTGCGCTCGCGGCCGTGGTCACTCTGGAAGGTCGCTATCCCGTCACCCTTATCGGCCGCGATCCCTCGCTGATGAGCGACCTTCGCGAGGATCGCGTGCATGACGCGGCATTGCCCGGGGTGCCGCTGCCGGATGCACTGGAATTTTCCGTCGAGCCGGACGCCATCGGTGAAGCGAGCATTGTCCTGTTTGCGATGCCTTCGCAGGCGCAGGCGGATGCGGCGCGGCATTATGGGCCTTATCTGACGAAGGACGCCGTTGTCGTCACCTGCGCCAAGGGGATCGACAGATCGTCCGGCAGTCTGCTCACCGACGTGCTCGAGCGGGAATTGCCTCGCTCTCGAATTGCGGTGCTTTCCGGCCCAGGTTTTGCCGCCGATATCGCGCGAGGCCTGCCGACCGCGATGGTGATTGCCGCTGAAGGCCATGATCTGGCGGACCGGCTTGCGAATGTCCTGTCGGGCCGCGCCTTTCGGCTCTATGCATCGACTGACCGCATCGGAGTCCAGCTCGGCGGTGCGCTGAAGAACGTGCTGGCAATCGCTTGCGGCATTGTCGAGGGTGCCGGGCTTGGCGAATCCGCCCGGGCCGCGCTGATTTCCCGTGGGCTGGCGGAAATGTCGCGGCTGGTCGAGGCCATGGGTGGCCGGGCGGACACGGTCAGCGGTCTTTCCGGCCTCGGCGATCTGGTGCTGACCGGCACGAGCCATCAGTCGAGAAACCTCCGCTTCGGCATTGCGCTTGGGCAGGGCGATCCGGCCGAAACGATCGGCGGCGGGCCTTTGGTCGAAGGGGCCTTTGCTGCCTCCGTTGCCGCAAGGCTCGGGGAAAGGTTTTCGGTCGAACTGCCGGTGACCGACGCGGTTGCAGCGATCATCGACGGAAAGCTCGATGTCATGGCAGCGATGGAACAGCTGATGACCCGGCCGATCAAAGCTGAGTAGAGCACTAGATATTCAAAGGAGAGACCATGCTGTTCGCCTTTCTCTGCACCGACAAGCCGGGGCATCTTGATGTCCGGATGGAGACCCGCCCGGCTCATCTGGAGCATCTAAACAAGCTCAACGAACAGGGAACGCTGAAGATAGCAGGTCCCTTTCTCGACGATGAAGGCAAGCCGAACGGCAGTCTGGTGATCGTCGAAGCCGCCGACATGGCCGCTGCGCGGACGATCGCGGAAGCAGATCCCTATTATCTCGCCGGCCTGTTCGAAAAGGTCGAGATCAAGCCTTACAACTGGGTCTTCAACAAGCCGGCTGAGTGAGGCATCGATGGCGTACTGGCTTTACAAATCCGAACCCTCCTCCTGGTCCTGGGAGCAGCAGAAGGCTGCCGGAGAGAAGGGCACCGAATGGACCGGCGTGCGTAATTATCTGGCACGCAACAACATGCGGGCGATGAAGCTCGGCGACAAGGGCTTCTTCTACCATTCCAACGAAGGGCTGGAGATCGTCGGGATCGTCGAGGTCTGCGCCCTGTCCCATCCGGATTCGAGCGCCAAGGGCGATCCGAAATGGGATTGCGTCGATATCCGCGCGGTCGCGGACGTGCCGAAGCCGGTGACGCTGAAGGATATCAAGGCTAACCCGAAGTTCGAGAAGATGTCGCTCGTGACGTCGATGCGGCTTTCGGTGCAGCCGGTGACGGATGAGGAATATTTCGAGATCTGCAGGCTCGGGGGGCTCGACAATCCTCCGCGTTCGCCGGACTGATCCCGTCTTGAAGACCGATCCCCGGACCTTCATCCTCCAGAACACCGAGCTGATGAGCCCGCCGCATGTGCCGGAAATCCGATTGCATCTGGCGAGCGAAGCGCATGATCTGTGGTTGAAGACGGAAGAGGATCTGGAGGAGATCGGCTTGCCACCGCCCTTCTGGGCTTTTGCCTGGGCAGGCGGGCAGGGGCTTGCCCGCCATATACTCGATCATCCGGAAACGGTAGCCGGCAAGAGGGTCCTTGATTTTGCCTGCGGTTCCGGGCTGGTGGCGATTGCGGCAAAGCTTGCCGGCGCCGAGGATGTGCTGGCTGCGGATATCGATCCGTGGACCCAAACCGCTGTCGCCCTGAACTCTGCCGAGAACGGCGTCGATCTCCGCTTCATCTCAAAAAATCAGATCGGCAAGCCGGTCGATGCGGATGTCATCCTCGCCGGCGATGTCTTCTACGACCGGGATTTTGCCGGGGTGCTGATCCCGTGGTTCACGCGGTTGGCGAGCGAGGGACGTCTGGTTCTGGTCGGCGATCCCGGGCGGAGTTATTGCCCGAAGGACCGCCTGGAGCAGCTCGCCGTCTATGAAGTGCCGGTAACGCGGGTGCTGGAGGACAGCGAGGTAAAGCGGACGACGGTCTGGCGATTCCGGTAGGCGCGCCAGAGTTTTCCCGCGCAGTCTCCTGCCGTGGTTTCAAAGATCGGAGAGCCCACACGAATGCGGAACCTCATGAGTAATATATGTGTGGCTCCGCATTCGCGTGGCCTTCGGCGTTCTCTCGGGACTTCCGGTCCCTACAGGTGATCACCTCGCCTCGCTGCGTGGCTTCATTTGCGATTTCCTTTCGGGAAACCTTGCCACTTGCACGGCTCAACCGAACCTGGCCCGGCAGCCAGGGGGAGGCTTGATAGGAAGAAGCCCGGTTGCCCGGTTCTCTTCCATGGCTTTCACCTCTTCCGCCATCCCCGCACGTTACGGGTCCGATGGAAGCGCCGGCTCCCGCCTGCCCGCGAACGTCTCGCGAAACACTCCGGCGACGGAAGCGGGAGGATTGTAGGCATGGGTTTGGAGGGTGGGGAAAATCCGGCATGCATTTTTTTTGGAAATCGGCGGCAGATGGCCCAATTGGACTGGCGACGAGCATGGGTGTTTTACGCTCACCCCTTGGCTTGGACAACGGCGCCACGACTCGAAACCGGCCAAGAGCTCTTCCCTAGCTTCGTACACGTGCGGAGGCGGTGCCGGTCTTTTGAGACCGGTGATCGCAAGCAAGAACGAGATGATGTGTTCTCATCACTCCAACTCCGGAGCCGGCCGATGAGAGTAGGAGTTGACTGCCTAGATTCGCGAGGTGACACTCGCGTTCATCAAGACGGAGACAACCATGGAAGAGCCAAGCTGGCGGCATATGCGATCCGCACCGAGGGACGGCAGTCGTATTCTCGTCACTATCCGTCCATCCGAACAAGGGCCGGGAGCAGTCGATCTCGTTTACTGGTCAAGAGGGGATCGATTCGGTGGAGAAGCCTGGCGCTCCTCTGATTCCGTCCCGGGCCGGATTATCGAATATGCGGAACCGGAACTGAAGTGCTGGATGCCCATGCCCGCCGCCAATGTCGATCAGTTGGCCTTCCCATCCGCGTGGGAGGGCAAGGACGAAGAGGAACTAGACGGATCGGGGATTTAATTTCCTAAAGGGTGCAGGCATTCTCAATTGCCGCCGCGGATGATGCAGACGCCGGCTTCGAAGGCGCAGGCGGTGGGCGAGGCGGAGACGTTGCCGCCCATTTCCTTTTCGACGTCGATGACTTTCGCTTTGGGCGCCGGAGCGATCCGTTCCTCACCGCGCAGAGGCCAGTAGTCGGCATCGCGCACGAAATAAACCCCGTGGCCGGGAACGCTATAGGCTTGGATGGAGCCTCCATAAAATCCGCCGGTCGAACGAGAGCGCCTTATCCAACGGTCGACAAAGCCGCCCATGCGGTCGATTTCGGGCGGACGGTTCCAGCGGCCATCGCCCTGGCGATCCCAGCGGCTGTTTTCGACGCGATGATGGCGATGGTCGCGGTCGTGCCGGCGATCGCCGGCATCTGCAGTGGAGGAAAAGAGCACGGCGAGGGCGGCGGCGAGAAGGACAGGGTTGATGCGATTCGCTGTCATGGCGAACTCCTGCGGTCAATCGTTAACAGAAGGTTAACACGAAACTGCAGCGGCCGTCGCGTGGGCAACGATTTCTTTGGCAATCGTGGTTAATGTGCAAAGCCCGATCCTGAGGAACCAGCCATGAGAAAGACACAATCGATTAAATTCAAAATCCCCTTGAATTGTTCTTGTCGACCGGCATCCGTCAGATTAAACCACGCCAATGATGCAATGCACATTTCTTTGGCATGCTGCATTGCGGGCAACCGCCCTTATACCGCATACGACGCCGCGAGGTTCTGATGGCGAATGTGACAAATAACCGGCCCCTGTCGCCGCATCTGCAGATCTACAAGTTTATTCCCACCATGGCGATGTCGATCGTCCACCGTATCACCGGTGGCGCGCTCTACTTCGGCACGCTGCTGGTCGCCGCCTGGCTTATCGCTGCGGCCTCGGGCGAGGAAAATTTCAACCAAGTGAACTGGCTGTTCGGATCGATCATCGGTCAGCTGGTGCTCTTCGGTTATACCTGGGCTCTCCTTCACCATCTGCTCGGCGGCCTGCGCCACATCATGTGGGATGTCGGCTACGGTTTCGAGAAGGAATTCTCGACCATGCTGGCCAAGGCCAATCTCGTCGCCTCCATCGCCCTGACCGTCCTGGTCTGGGTGATCGTGCTGATCGCCCGCTGAGGAGACTGAACTGATGGGCATGCGCACTCCTCTCGGGAAAGTCCGCGGGCTCGGCTCGGCCAAGAGCGGCACGGAACATTTCTGGCGGGTCCGGACCACGTCGCTGGCGCTGGTTCCGCTGCTCGTCTTCTATATCGTCTTCCTGATCATCTATGCCGGCAAGCCCTATGCCGAAGTGGTCGGCGCTCTTGCCAATCCCTTCGTTGCGACGATCAACGGCTTGACCGTCATCGCCAGCATCATCCACATGCGTCTCGGCATGGAAGAGATCATCCAGGACTACATCCATTCCGAAATCACGAAGCTCGTTCTTCTGATCCTCAACGCCTTCTTTTCCCTCGCGGTGGGCGGCCTCTGTCTTTTCGCCGTCCTGAAAATCGCATTTGCAGGATAATCCGTCATGGCATCCGTCACACCCATCGCCCAGAACGGCAAGGCCTATACCTATGTCGACCATTCCTATGACGTGATCGTCGTCGGCGCCGGCGGCGCCGGCCTCCGCGCCACGCTCGGGATGGCCGAACAGGGTTTCAAGACCGCCTGCATCACCAAGGTCTTCCCGACCCGCTCGCACACCGTCGCGGCACAGGGCGGCATCGCCGCCTCGCTGCAGAACATGACGCCGGACTCTTGGCAGTGGCACCTTTACGACACCGTCAAGGGTTCCGACTGGCTCGGCGACGTCGATGCCATGCAATACATGGTCATGGAAGCGCCTAAGGCCGTCTACGAACTCGAGCACTACGGCGTGCCCTTCTCGCGCAACGAGGAAGGCAAGATCTACCAGCGCCCGTTCGGCGGCCACATGCAGAATTTCGGCGCCGGCCCGCCGGTGCAGCGCACCTGCGCCGCCGCCGACCGTACCGGCCACGCCATCCTGCACACGCTCTACGGCCAGTCGCTGAAGAACAATGCGGAATTCTTCATCGAATATTTTGCTCTCGACCTGATCATGTCGGATGACGGCAGCCGCTGCACCGGCGTCGTCGCCTGGAACCTCGACGACGGCACGATCCATCGCTTCGCCGCCAAGATGGTGGTGCTGGCGACCGGCGGTTACGGCCGCGCCTATTTTTCGGCGACATCCGCCCATACCTGCACCGGCGACGGCGGCGGCATGGTGGCCCGCGCCGGCTTGCCCTTGCAGGACATGGAATTCGTGCAGTTCCATCCGACCGGCATCTATGGCTCCGGCTGTCTGATCACCGAAGGCGCACGCGGCGAAGGGGGTTACCTCGTCAACTCCGAGGGCGAGCGCTTCATGGAACGCTACGCCCCTTCGGCCAAGGACCTAGCCTCACGCGACGTCGTCTCGCGCTGCATGACGCTGGAAATCCGCGAGGGCCGCGGCGTCGGCAAGAATAAGGACCACATCTTCCTGCATCTCGACCATCTTGATCCGGCGGTTCTGCACGAACGCCTGCCGGGCATTTCCGAGAGCGCCAAGATCTTTGCGGGCGTCGACGTGACGCGGGAGCCGATCCCGGTCCTGCCGACGGTACACTACAACATGGGCGGTATTCCGACCAATTTCTGGGGCGAGGTGCTCAATGCCGACAGCGCTAATCCGGAGCGGCTGCTACCGGGCCTGATGGCCGTCGGCGAAGCGGGTTGCGCCTCGGTTCACGGTGCCAACCGCCTCGGCTCCAACTCGCTGATCGATCTCGTGGTCTTCGGCCGCGCCGCGGCGATCCGCGCCGGGGAGGTGATCAACAAGGCCGAGCCGATCCCGGCGCTCAACGTGGCCGCCTGCGACAAGATCATGGAGCGCTTCGATGGCCTGCGGCATGCGAACGGCTCGACGCCGACCGCGGTGCTGCGCGACAAGATGCAGCGCGCCATGCAGGAGGACGCAGCCGTTTTCCGCACCCAGGAATCGCTCGAATCCGGCTGCCGCCGCCTTTCGGAGATCTGGAAAGAGCTGCCAGACGTCAAGGTCACCGACCGCTCGATGATCTGGAATTCCGACCTTGTCGAGACGCTCGAACTTCATAACCTGATGGCAAACGCTATCACGACGGTTTACGGAGCCGAGGCACGCAAAGAAAGCCGCGGCAGCCACGCCCGCGAGGACTATACCGAAGGTCCTTTCGGCGGCCGCGACGACGTCAACTGGCGCAAGCATACGCTTGCCTGGGTCAACGAGGCGGGCGATGTAAAGCTGGACTATCGTCCGGTCCATACCGAACTGATTGCAGAGGGCATCGATCCGCATAAGATCGAGCCGAAGGCCCGCGTGTATTGATCCAATGACGATGAAGCCGCAAATCGCTGATGTCGCCGAGGGGGCTGCCATGGGCCGCTCCCTCGGCATATTCGCGATCAATCTCGATCGCTCGCCCGACCGGTGGACACAGATCGAGCGGCATTTCGGTCATCTGGCGTGGCCGCTTCAGAGGATTGCGGCTGTCGATGCACGCAAGGATCCTGCTGCCGTTCTATCGGTTCGAGGGCTTTCCCTGCAGTTTCCACCGGACGGGGTTGCCTGGAACAGCCATCGCAACCGGATCTTCATGCTGACGGAAGAGGCTTGCCTTGCCGGGCATGTGTTGACCTGGCGGCAGTTTTTGAAAACCGATCTCGCCCATGCGCTGGTGCTGGAAGATGATGCGGAGCCGCAGGCCGGCTTTGTTGAAACCCTGTCCGAACTGCTGCAGTCGGAACCAAGCGCGGATATCGTGAAGCTCGAAGGGGTGTTCCGGCCAGGTGGGCGGAAAGTTCTTCCGTTGCGGCGGTTCGGCGCCCATAGACTGGTGCGGTCGCTCCGTCCTGCATCGGGCTCGGCTGCCTATCTCGTCACCCGGCGTGGTGCGGAACGCTTGCTGGCGCGTGTCGATCACATCTGCGTGCCTGCCGACGATTTCCTTTGGAATCCGGCCTTTCACGGCTGCGATGTCGCTCATGTTTCGCCCTGGCTGATCATGCAGTCGGGCATGGCGAGCGTCATCGCCACCGATAAATCGGCAAAACGCGCGAGCGTCAGGGCTCCCTTTGGCCGGGCTGCGCTGATGCCGCTGCGCCGTGGCTTCGAGCGCTTGAAGCTCATCTGGGCTGTGACCGACGGCCGGCCCTGGAAACTCCTGAACACGATGGTCGCCCCATGGGCGCCTGATGACTATAACCTGAAAGACAGAATGTCGATTGCTGCCATAGATCGGAAGTCTAGCAATGGTTGAACTCGCTCTCCCCAAGAACTCCCAGATGACCGAAGGCAAGGTCTGGCCGAAACCGGCAGGCGCCAAGAACGTCAGGGAATACCGTGTCTATCGCTGGAATCCCGACGACGGCCAGAACCCGCGCATCGACACCTATTACATCGATGTCGACGACTGCGGGCCGATGGTTCTCGACGGCTTGCTCTACATCAAGAACAATATCGATCCGACGCTGACGCTTCGCCGTTCCTGTCGCGAGGGGATCTGCGGCTCCTGTGCGATGAACATCGACGGCACCAATACGCTCGCCTGCACCAAGGGCATGGACGATGTGACCGGAACGGTGAAGGTCTATCCGCTTCCGCATATGCCTGTCGTCAAGGACCTGGTTCCGGATCTTACGAACTTCTATGCGCAGCACCGCTCGATCGAGCCGTGGCTGAAGACCGTCTCTCCGCCGCCGGCCAAGGAATGGAAGCAGAGCCACGAAGACCGTCAGAAGCTCGACGGCCTCTATGAGTGCATCCTGTGCGCCTGCTGCTCTACCTCCTGTCCGAGCTACTGGTGGAACGGCGACCGTTACCTCGGCCCGGCCACCCTGCTGCAGGCCTATCGCTGGCTGATCGACAGCCGCGACGAAGCCAAGGGCGAACGCCTCGACAATCTCGAAGATCCGTTCCGGCTCTATCGCTGCCACACGATCATGAACTGCGCGCAGACCTGCCCGAAGGGTCTGAACCCGGCCAAGGCGATCGCCGAAATCAAGAAGATGATGGTCGAGCGCCGCGTCTAGGCGTTTCCGACAGCCGATCCGGTCCCCGACTACGGGGATCGGAAGGCGTGCCTTGACCGCCGGGGATCCTTACCTCTCGGCATCCGTTTTGTCGACTTCCTTCAGGGGTCGACAAAGAAGCGTTCGAGGGCGGGCATCATTTGTTCCAATACGACTTGATTAACCAAAGCGAATTACGGTAATTCCGTCTCAATTCGTTGGCATTGGTGGCGGCGTACCAACTGAAAGCGGGAGCTAGATGATGCAGTTCAGATATGTGGCGACGGGCCTTTTCCTCGTAACGGCGCTCGCCGGTTGCCAACGTACCTCCTACAGCCCCTATAGCGATCTTCCTTCGCAGCCTGCTCCGCTTCAGGCGCAACCCGTTCCATCCGTTCAGGGTGGACAGCTTCCGCCTCCCGGCGGCACATCGCAGTTTCCGACTGCGCCGACGGCAAATCCGAACATGGCCGCGGTCGATCCGAATGCGGCTGCCCCGGCGAGTGCCCTCGACATCAAGAAGGAAGCCATGGTCGGCAACTGGCGCGTCTCGAACGCCGGCCAGTCCTGCGACATGTTCCTGACGCTTACCAATCTAGGTAGCGGCTCGCGAGGCGGCACCCGCGGTTGCGCCGGCGAGTTGACCGCCATGGGCTCCTGGGAAGTGTCGGGCAAGATGGTTCAATTCAAGAATCGCGCGGGCGACGTGATCGGACGGGTTTACAAGACGGCCGAAAACCGTTTCGACGGCACCCTGAATTCCGGTCAGGCGGTCAGTTTGAGCCGCTAAAAGGCTTCGACCTTCGAGGACGCCCGGTTGGAACCTATTCCTGAATACACAACGAGCGTCACCGAAGAGCTGAAAGCTCTCACGGCATCAGGCGTGTTGACGGCCGATGCGGCGCAGTTCGCCGTGGCGGCAAAGCTCGATCACATCCTAATATGCCTGCGCGATACGAAGCCGGCCAAGAAGAAGAGCGCTCTCGGCTGGCTGTTCGCCAAGGGCGGCGGGCGTCCGCGGGAAATTCACGGGCTTTATGTGCACGGGAGCGTCGGGCGCGGCAAGACAATGCTGATGGACATGTTCTTCAAGAAAGCGTCCATCCGGAAGAAGCGTCGGGCCCATTTCCACGAGTTCATGGCCGACGTACACAACCGCATCCACGCGCACCGTCAGAAGCTGAAGCGCGGGGAGACGCGCGAGGCCGATCCGGTGCCGCCGGTCGCTGCGGCTATCTACGCGGAAGCGGAGCTCCTCTGCTTCGATGAATTCTCGGTAACCGACATCACCGACGCCATGATCCTGGCGCGCCTTTTTACCGAGCTTTTCGGCCTCGGCTGCATCCTGGTGGCGACGTCCAACGTGGCTCCTGACAACCTCTATAAAGACGGCCTGAACCGCGGGCTCTTCCTGCCGTTCATCGGCTTGCTGGCCAAGCATGTGGACGTGGTCACGCTGGGTTCTCCAACTGATTACCGCCTGCAGAAGCTTGCCACCCTGCCGGTTTACATAACTCCGCTCGATGGGCGCGCCGATGCTGCTATGGAGGCCGCCTGGCATCAGGTGACAGACGGAAAGAGGGTCCAGCCGCTTGAGATACCGATGAAAGGCCGCAGCATCCATGTGCCCGAAGCGACGGGCCGGGCGGCCAGGTTCGATTTCAGGGACATTTGTGGAAGGCCGCTCGGTGCCTCGGACTATCTGGCGATCGCCGAGCGGTTCGATACCGTTTTTGTCGAACGTATTCCGCGGCTTGGGCCAGAGAAGCGCAACGAGGCGAAGCGTCTGATCAATCTGGTCGATGCGCTGTACGATCAGAAGGTCCGTCTCTATGTCTCCGCGGCCGCCGCGCCGGAAGACATTCTTCTTGAACGCCGTGGCACTGAAGGCTTCGAGTTCGACCGCACGGTCTCCCGCCTATTCGAAATGCGGAGCTCGGATTATCTCGCAGCGCACCAGGAACTGCGGGCTCAAGCTTAACGATCTAGTGATATAAATTATTACGTTTACGTAAGAATTTTATGATCTAACCGATTGAAAAACCTGCTTCCAAAATAATCCATTGCCATTACAGCTGGATGAAGGTATGCGGTCTGGCACATTGGCAGGCTTGCCGTAGCTTGCCGTGGATTGGATCTCGAAAGGAAGCTTTTCGATGGCGCGCAAGAAGATCGCACTTATTGGTTCTGGCATGATTGGTGGCACGCTGGCGCATCTCGCCAGTCTGAAGGAACTGGGCGACATCGTCCTCTTCGACATCGCCGACGGCATTCCGCAAGGCAAGGGCCTCGACATCGCCCAGTCCGGCCCTGTTGAAGGCTTCAATGCGAAGCTTTCCGGCGCAAGCGATTACGCAGCCATTGAAGGAGCCGATGTCTGCATCGTCACCGCTGGCGTCGCCCGCAAGCCCGGAATGAGCCGCGACGATCTGCTCGGCATCAACCTCAAGGTTATGGAGCAGGTGGGTGCCGGCATCAAGAAATATGCCCCGAACGCCTTCGTGATCTGCATTACCAATCCGCTGGACGCGATGGTCTGGGCTCTGCAGAAGTTCTCCGGCCTGCCGAAGAACATGGTCGTCGGCATGGCCGGCGTGCTCGACTCCGCCCGCTTCCGCCTCTTCATTTCCGAAGAATTCAACGTTTCCGTTCAGGACGTTACAGCCTTCGTTCTCGGAGGTCATGGCGACACGATGGTGCCGCTCGCCCGTTATTCGACCGTCGGCGGCATCCCTCTGACTGATCTCGTGAAGATGGGCTGGACCACCAAGGAACGCCTTGAAGAGATCATCCAGCGCACCCGCGACGGCGGCGCCGAAATCGTCGGCCTGCTGAAGACCGGCTCGGCCTATTACGCCCCGGCTGCTTCCGCAATCGAAATGGCGGAATCCTACCTCAAGGACAAGAAGCGCGTCCTGCCGGTCGCAGCTCATCTGACCGGCCAGTACGGCGTCAAAGACATGTATGTCGGCGTTCCGGTTGTCCTCGGTGCCGGCGGTGTCGAGCGCGTCATCGAAGTCGAATTCAACAAGGACGAAGAAGCGGCTTTCCAGAAGTCCGTCGGTGCAGTTGCCGGCCTCTGCGAAGCCTGCATCAACATCGCCCCCGCTCTGAAGTAATGGGCGCGCTGAAGTAATAGAAACAGGGACAAACCCATGAACATTCATGAATATCAGGCCAAGGCTCTGCTGAAGGGTTATGGCGCGCCGGTTGCTGAAGGCGTTGCTATCCTGAAGGTCGAAGAGGCCGAAGCTGCTGCCAAGTCGCTTCCCGGCCCGCTCTACGTGGTCAAGAGTCAGATCCACGCCGGCGGCCGCGGCAAGGGCAAGTTCAAGGAGCTTTCTCCTGAAGCCAAGGGCGGCGTTCGTCTTGCCAAGTCGATCGACGAAGTGGTCGCCCATGCCAAGGAAATGCTCGGCAACACCCTGGTGACCGCGCAGACCGGTGAAGCAGGTAAGCAGGTCAACCGCCTTTATATCGAGGACGGCGCAGACATCGCCCGCGAACTCTACTGCTCGCTGCTTGTCGACCGCTCGGTCGGCCGCGTCGCCTTTGTGGTGTCCACCGAAGGCGGCATGGACATCGAAGCCGTCGCCCACGACACGCCCGAAAAGATCCACACGATCGCTATCGATCCGGAAGCCGGCGTGACCGCCGCCGACATCGCGGCGATCTCCAAGGCTCTGGCGCTCGAAGGCGCTGCTGCGGAAGACGCCAAGTCGCTCTTCCCGGCGCTCTACAAGGCCTTCAACGAGAAGGACATGGCCCTTCTGGAAGTCAATCCGCTGATCGTCATGCAGAATGGCCACCTGCGCGTGCTCGACGCGAAGATGTCATTCGACGGTAATGCGCTGTTCCGACACGACGACGTCAAGGCGCTGCGCGACGAGACGGAAGAAGACGCCAAGGAAATCGAGGCCTCCAAGTGGGACCTCGCCTATGTGGCGCTCGACGGCAATATCGGCTGCATGGTCAATGGTGCCGGTCTCGCCATGGCGACGATGGACATCATCAAGCTCTACGGCAAGGAGCCGGCGAACTTCTGTGACGTCGGTGGCGGCGCTGGCAAGGAAAAGGTCGCTGCGGCCTTCAAGATCATTACCGCCGACCCGAAGGTCGAGGGCATCCTCGTCAACATCTTCGGCGGCATCATGCGCTGCGACGTCATCGCCGAAGGCGTTGTCGCGGCGGTGCAGGAAGTGGGACTGAAGGTTCCGCTCGTCGTGCGCCTCGAAGGCACCAATGTCGAGCTCGGCAAGAAGATCCTGAACGAGTCTGGTCTCGCTATCACGGCGGCTGACGACCTTGACGACGCGGCGAAGAAGATCGTCGCGGCGATCGAAGCCTAACCTGGAAGGACCGGAACCAATGTCTATTCTCGTCAACAAAGACACAAAGGTCATCGTCCAGGGCCTGACCGGCAAGACCGGAACTTTCCATACGGAGCAGGCGCTCGCCTATTACGGCACCAAGATGGTGGGCGGCGTTCATCCCAAGAAGGGCGGCGAATCGTGGTCGTCCGGCGTCGACGGCACGTCGCTGCCGATCTTTACCTCGGTTGCGGAAGCCAAGGAAAAGACTGGTGCCGACGCGACCGTGATCTACGTGCCGCCGGCAGGCGCCGCAGACGCGATCATCGAAGCGATCGAAGCCGAGATTCCGTTCATCACCTGCATCACGGAAGGCATTCCGGTCATGGACATGGTGCGCGTCAAGGCTCGCCTCGACCGTTCGAAGTCCCGCCTGCTCGGACCGAACTGCCCAGGCATCCTGACGCCGGAAGAATGCAAGATCGGCATCATGCCGGGCTCCATCTTCCGCAAGGGTTCGGTCGGCATCGTTTCCCGTTCGGGCACGCTCACCTACGAAGCCGTGTTCCAGACCTCCAACGAGGGTCTCGGCCAGACGACAGCTGTCGGCATCGGCGGCGACCCGGTCAAGGGCACCGAGTTCATCGATGTGCTTGAAATGTTCCTCGCTGACGAAGCCACGCAGTCGATCATCATGATCGGCGAAATCGGCGGCTCGGCGGAGGAGGATGCCGCACAGTTCCTCAAGGACGAAGCCAAAAAGGGCCGCAAGAAGCCGATGGCTGGCTTCATCGCGGGCCGTACGGCGCCGAAGGGCCGCACCATGGGTCACGCCGGTGCGGTGGTTTCCGGCGGCAAGGGTGACGCGGAATCGAAGATTGCCGCCATGGAATCGGCAGGCATCAAGGTGTCGCCGTCTCCGGCCCGCCTCGGCAAGACCTTGGTTGAAGTCCTCAAGGGCTGACGCCACATAAGGGACAATCGCTGTCGATAGATAGGCGGCGATTGATCCGGCAAGTTTCAGACAGGCGAAGCAGTCCAAGCCTCGCCTGTCTGTTTCGCGCCTTAGGCGCGCGCCGCCCCGGCGGCTGAAAATAACAGACGAAGACCAGGAAAATGCGGATGCCGGAAGTTGTTTCGGTTTCCGATTACGTCAGGAGGCGGGCGCGGCGCCCGCAGGAAACCATGGCACGGCAAGAAGCCAACGAGCAGTTCCTCATCACTTCCTTCCTCGACGGCGCGAATGCGGCCTATATCGAGCAGCTTCATGCCCGGTATGAGGACGCCCCGAATTCGGTAGCCCCGGAATGGCAAGCCTTTTTCAAGGCACTGGCCGATAACCCGAATGACGTGAAGAGCGCGGCGCGTGGGGCCTCCTGGCAGCGCAAGAACTGGCCGATCGCTGCCAACGGCGAGCTGGTGTCGGCGTTGGACGGCAATTGGCCGGTCGTGGAAAAAGCCATCGAAAGCAAGGTCAAGGCGAAGGCCGAAGCTGCGGCAGTTGCCGCCGACAAGCCGGTCAACGAGGCTGACATCCTGCAGGCAACGCGCGACAGCGTCCGCGCCATCATGATGATCCGCGCCTATCGCATGCGCGGCCACCTGCATGCGAAGCTCGATCCTCTCGGTCTTGCCGCTCCGGTCGAGGATTACAACGAGCTTTCGCCGACGGCATACGGCTTCACGGAAGCCGACTACGATCGCAAAATCTTCATCGACAACGTGCTGGGTCTTGAATACGCGACCATCCGCGAGATGATCGCGATCCTCGAACGCACCTACTGCTCGACGCTCGGCGTCGAATTCATGCATATCTCCAACCCGGAAGAGAAGTCTTGGATTCAGGGCCGTATCGAAGGGCCGGACAAGGGCGTCGAATTCACGCCCGCCGGCAAGAAGGCGATCCTCCAGAAGCTGGTCGAGGGTGAAGGCTACGAGCAGTTCCTCGACGTCCGGTTCAAGGGCACCAAGCGCTTCGGCCTCGACGGCGGTGAATCGCTGATTCCGGCGCTCGAACAGATCATCAAGCGTGGCGGCCAAGAGGGGCTTGAGGAAGTCGTGCTCGGCATGGCGCACCGCGGTCGCCTCAACGTGCTCACCAACGTCATGGGCAAGCCGCACCGCGCCGTGTTCCACGAATTCAAGGGCGGCTCGTTCAAACCTGACGAAGTCGAAGGTTCGGGCGACGTGAAGTACCATCTCGGCGCTTCCTCGGACCGCGAGTTCGACGGCAACAAGGTCCATCTGTCGCTGACGGCCAACCCTTCGCATCTCGAAATCGTCAACCCGGTCGTCATGGGCAAGGCTCGCGCCAAGCAGGACCTGCTGGCGAAGGTGTGGGAAGGTGACGTCATTCCGCTCAAGGAGCGTGCCAAGGTTCTGCCGCTCTTGCTGCACGGCGATGCGGCCTTTGCCGGCCAGGGCGTCGTGGCGGAAATCCTCGGCTTGTCCGGTCTGCGCGGCCACCGCGTCGCCGGCACCATGCACTTCATCATCAACAACCAGATCGGCTTCACCACCAATCCGGCCTTCTCGCGCTCCTCGCCCTATCCGTCCGACGTTGCCAAGATGATCGAAGCCCCGATCTTCCACGTCAACGGCGACGATCCGGAAGCGGTCGTCTATGCGGCGAAGGTTGCAACCGAATACCGGATGAAGTTCCACAAGCCGGTCGTGATAGACATGTTCTGCTACCGCCGCTTCGGTCACAACGAAGGCGACGAGCCGGCGTTCACGCAGCCGAAGATGTACAAGGTGATCCGCGGCCACAAGACGGTTGCACAGCTTTACGCCGACCGCCTGATCTCGGAAGGGTTGCTTTCCGAGGGCGAATTCGAGAAGATGAAGGCCGATTGGCGCGCTCATCTCGAAGCGGAGTTCGAAGCCGGCCAGAGCTATAAGCCCAACAAGGCCGACTGGCTGGACGGCCAGTGGTCCGGCTTGCGCTCGGCCGACAATGCCGACGAACAGCGGCGCGGCAAGACCGCCATGCCGATGAAGCAGCTGAAGGAGATCGGCCGCAAGCTGTCGACGGTTCCGGACGGCTTCAACGCCCACCGCACGATCAAGCGCTTCATGGAAAACCGCGCGCAGATGGTCGAGACCGGCGAAGGCATCGACTGGGCGATGGCCGAAGCTCTCGCTTTCGGTTCGCTTGTCACGGAAGGCACAAAAATCCGTCTTTCCGGTCAGGATTGCGAACGCGGCACGTTCTCGCAGCGTCATTCGGTGCTCTACGATCAGGAGACCGAGGAGCGCTTCATTCCGCTCGCCAATCTGTCTCCCACCCAAGCCCGCTACGAAGTCATCAACTCGATGCTCTCGGAAGAGGCGGTGCTTGGCTTCGAATACGGCTATTCGCTGGCGCGTCCGAATGCGCTGACGCTTTGGGAAGCGCAGTTCGGGGACTTTGCAAATGGCGCGCAGGTGGTTTTCGACCAATTCATCTCGTCGGGCGAGCGCAAGTGGCTGCGCATGTCCGGTCTCGTCTGCCTTCTGCCGCATGGCTATGAAGGCCAGGGCCCGGAACATTCGTCCGCCCGTCTGGAGCGTTGGCTGCAGATGTGCGCCGAAGACAATATGCAGGTCGCCAATTGCACGACGCCGGCGAACTACTTCCACATTCTGCGCCGGCAGGTGAAGCGCGACTTCCGCAAGCCGCTGATCCTGATGACGCCGAAGTCGCTGTTGCGGCACAAGCGTGCAACCTCGACGCTGGCCGAAATGGCGGGCGAATCCTCCTTCCACCGCCTTTTGTGGGACGATGCGGAGGTCATCAAGGACGGCCCGATCAAGCTGCAGAAGGATGCCAAGATCCGCCGCGTCGTGCTCTGCACCGGCAAGGTCTATTACGACCTGCTCGAAGAGCGCGAAAAGCGCGGCATCGACGACATCTACCTGCTGCGCATCGAACAGCTTTATCCGTTCCCTGCCAAGGCGCTCATCAACGAGTTGTCCCGCTTCCGGAACGCGGAGATGGTCTGGTGCCAGGAAGAGCCGAAGAACATGGGCGCCTGGGCGTTCATCGATCCGTACCTGGAATGGGTGCTGGCGCATATCGATGCGAAGTATCAGCGGGTCCGTTATACGGGTCGCCCGGCTGCGGCTTCGC
The DNA here is from genome assembly GCF_004368875.1 of Neorhizobium sp. R1-B. Taxonomy (NCBI): domain Bacteria; kingdom Pseudomonadati; phylum Pseudomonadota; class Alphaproteobacteria; order Hyphomicrobiales; family Rhizobiaceae; genus Neorhizobium; species Neorhizobium sp. R1-B. Next base: position 142,359 of record NZ_SOEM01000007.1, on the reverse strand, counting down.
CGGCAACGGGTCTGATGTCCAAGCATCTGGCGCAGCTCGAGGCCTTCCTCGAAGACGCGCTCGGCGGCTAAGGAGAGAGGCCGATGGCCTATTTTCACCTGAAGCTCGTACCGCCAAGGCCGGGCTTTCCGTTCGATGCATCGCCGGAGGAAATGTCGGCGATGCAGCTTCATGCCGATTATTGGCGGGAGCTTGCGGAAACGGGCAGCGCGATCGCCGTCGGTCCGGTCTTTGCAGTGGACGGGGCTTTCGGCATCGCTGTGGTGGAGGCCGCCGACGAGCCCGCTGCCCAGGCGCTGGCGGACGGGGATCCGGTGATCAAGGCGGGCTTCGGCTTCCGGTTTGAAATTTCTCCCATGCCCTCCATCATTCTCCGGAAGTCAGCGGCAACCGCCGCGGCTGCCGAATAAACGAAAACAACCATTCAGGAACTCACAACAATGGCCACTGAAATCCGCGTTCCCACCCTCGGAGAATCCGTCAGCGAGGCAACCGTCGGCACCTGGTTCAAGAAGGTGGGCGACACGGTCAAGGCGGACGAGCCGCTTCTCGAACTCGAAACGGACAAGGTGACCGTCGAAGTTCCGGCTCCGGCTTCCGGCGTTCTGACCGAGATCGTCGCCAACAACGGTGAAACCGTGGGCCTCGGCGCCCTGCTCGGCCAGATTGCCGAAGGTGCTGCAGGTGCGGCTACTGCCACTCCGGCTGCCAAGCCCGCGGAAGCCGCGCCCGCCAAGGCTGCAGAACCCGCAGCTCCGGCTCCCGCTGCTGCCCCGGCCGCCGCATCCTCTATGCCGCCGGCTCCGGCCGCTGCGAAGATCGCCGCCGACAACAACATCTCCACCTCGGACATCGACGGTTCCGGCAAGCGTGGCCAGGTTCTGAAGGGTGACGTGATCGCAGCCGTCGCCAGGGGAGTTTCCGCCCCGGCCCAGGCACCTGCAGCTCCGGCCGCTCCCCGTCCGGTTTCCTCTGCCGACGATGCTGCCCGCGAAGAGCGCGTGAAGATGACGCGCCTGCGCCAGACTATCGCCCGTCGTCTGAAGGATGCGCAGAATACCGCCGCCATGCTGACCACCTATAACGAGGTGGACATGAAGGCCGTCATGGACCTGCGTAACAAGTACAAGGACATCTTCGAGAAGAAGCACGGCGTGAAGCTCGGCTTCATGGGCTTCTTCACGAAGGCTGTCACCCATGCCCTGAAGGAACTGCCGGCAGTCAATGCCGAGATCGACGGCACCGACATCATCTACAAGAACTATTGTCACGTCGGCGTTGCCGTCGGCACCGACAAGGGTCTGGTCGTTCCGGTCGTTCGCGATGCCGACCAGATGTCGATTGCAGAGATCGAAAAGGAGATCGGCCGCCTCGGAAAGCTTGCCCGCGACGGCCAGCTTTCGATGGCTGACATGCAGGGCGGGACCTTCACCATTTCCAACGGCGGCGTTTACGGATCGCTGATGTCCTCGCCGATCCTGAACGCTCCGCAATCCGGCATCCTCGGCATGCACAAGATCCAGGAGCGTCCGGTCGCGATCGGCGGTCAGGTCGTCATCCGTCCGATGATGTATCTGGCGCTGTCCTACGATCACCGCATGGTTGACGGCAAGGAAGCCGTAACCTTCCTCGTCCGTGTGAAGGAAAGCCTCGAAGATCCGGAACGGCTGGTCCTCGATCTCTAAGACGGGAGCCTGACATGGAGACGCTCGGGGTTACGGTCACGCCTTACATGGCGCTGCTTGCCCTGAGCGTGATCCTGCTCGTTTTCCATATCCTGCTCCAGGGTGTGCTTTCGACCCGTGAGCTTGGCTCGGCTTGGAACGCCGGTCCGCGGGACGATGGCCGCGAACCGAGCGGCAAATTTGCCGGTCGTGCCGCAAGGGCGTCCGGGAATTTCCGGGAGACCTATCCGGCCTTTGTAGGCTTGCTGCTCGGCGTCGCCTTTGCGGGCGACGACTCCTCGGGTTCCGGTCTTGCCGGCGGATGGATCTGGTTTGCCGCGCGGATCGTCTACGTGCCTCTCTATCTCGCAGGCATCCCTTATCTTCGATCTTTCGTCTGGCTGATCAGCATGTTCGGATTGCTGGCCATGATGATCGCGCTTTTCTGGTGACGCCATGAGCCTTTGCCTGAAGACATGGCTGCTGCCTTTATGCCTGATGCCGGCCGTGGCTTCGGCCGCAGACAGATGCGCGATCGAAAAGGCGGTGTTTGTCGAGGCGGAGGCCGGAACCGTCCTCTCCTTCAAGCCCGTGGGGTCCGATGCGGCGGCGGTCAGCCATCTGTTCACCGTGACCGGCGGCAAGCTGAAGCTCGACGGCAACGTCATGTATGACGAGGACTCCGCTCGCCCCGCCGGAATGGCAATGAACAATTGCCCTCAGGGAGATGCAACGGGGGCCGAATTGAGAGCCTGCACCGTTTGGACAGGCGTGCCTTATGCTCTGAACGTCGCGAGCGGCCATATCGACATATTAGGCCCCGAGGGCAGCCAGGCGCCGGATGCCGTCCTGATGTCTGGCCTCGGACCTGCAATCCGGCATTCAGGCTTGTGGGAGAAGAGCGGCCTCAAGTCGGTTCCGTGGGATCTCTACGAATTCAAGGAATGTACAAAATGACGGAAGCGTCCGTTCTACTGGTAACCGGCGGAAGCCGCGGTATCGGCGCGGCGGTTTCGCTTCTGGCAGCAAGCCGCGGCTGGCATGTGGCGGTGAACTACACGTCCAATCAGAAGGCCGCCGAAGAAGTCGTCGCCGCCATCGAGGCGGCAGGCGGCAAGGGTGTTGCAATCAAAGCCGATGTCGGCAACGCGGCCGAGATCGTTTCGATGTTCGAGGTCGTGGATAAGCATTTCGGTCGGCTCGACGGGCTGGTGAACAATGCCGGCATTGTCGACATACCGCAGCGCATTGACGAAATGAGCGCGGAACGTGTCGAACGCATGATGCGGATCAACGTGACCGGCTCGATCCTGTGTGCCGGCGAGGCCGTGCGTCGCATGTCCACGAAGCGCGGCGGCAGGGGCGGCGCGATCGTCAACATTTCCTCCATGGCTGCCAAGCTAGGTTCGCCAGGCCAATATGTTGACTATGCCGCCTCCAAGGCTGCGATCGATACCCTGACGATCGGGCTAGCGCGCGAGGTCGCGACCGAGGGCATACGCGTCAACGCAATTCGTCCGGGCGTCATCGACACGGAGATTCATGCGTCCGGAGGCCTGCCGGACAGGGCGCGAGAAATGGCTTCCAGCATTCCCATGCAACGGCCGGGCAGGGCGGAGGAGGTGGCGGATGCCGTCCTCTATCTTCTATCGCCGACGGCTTCCTATATAACCGGCGCTATCCTCGACGTGAGCGGCGGGCGCTAACCGAATAGAGAAAAGGAAAGACACTATGGCTTATGATGTGATCGTAATCGGAAGCGGCCCGGGCGGTTATGTCTGCGCGGTCAAGGCGGCTCAGCTCGGCCTGAAGGTCGCGGTCGTCGAAAAGCGCGCCACCTATGGCGGCACCTGCCTCAATGTCGGCTGCATCCCGTCAAAGGCGCTGTTGCACGCTTCGGAGATGTTCCATCACGCCGCTCATGGCATGGACGCGCTCGGCGTCGAGGTTTCCGCTCCCAAGCTGAACCTCGAGAAGATGATGGCGCACAAGGATGCGACCGTGAAGTCCAATGTCGACGGTGTTTCTTTTCTCTTCAAGAAGAACAAGATCGACGGCTTCCAGGGCACCGGCAAAATCGTTGCGGCGGGCAAAGTCTCGGTCACCGGCGAGGACGGCAAGGTTCAGGAGATCGAGGCGAAGAATATCGTGATCGCAACGGGCTCGGACGTCGCCGGAATTCCCGGCGTCAATGTTGAGATCGATGAGAAGACTATCGTCTCCTCCACCGGCGCCATCGCACTCGACAAGGTGCCGCAGCATCTGGTGGTCGTCGGCGGCGGCGTCATCGGCATGGAGCTCGGCTCCGTCTGGTCCCGCCTCGGGGCAAAGGTCACCGTCGTGGAATATCTCGACAAGCTTCTAGGCGGAATGGACGGTGAAGTTTCCAAGCAGTTCCAGCGCATGATGGCAAAACAGGGCATGGATATCCGCACCGATGCTAAGGTCACCGGCGTCGAGAAAACCGCCAATGGCGCCAAGGTCACTTATGAACCGGTCAAGGGCGGGGAGGCCCAGACCGTCGAGGCCGACGTCGTGCTGATCTCGACGGGCCGCAAGCCCTATACGGCAGGTCTTGGCCTCGAAGAGGCGGGCGTGGCGCTCGATAATCGCGGCCGCGTCGAAATCGACGGCCATTTCAAGACCAACGTGGCTGGCATCTATGCGATCGGCGACGTGGTGAAAGGGCCGATGCTCGCACACAAGGCGGAAGACGAAGGCGTGGCGCTTGCCGAAATCCTCGCCGGGCAACACGGTCATGTGAACTACGATGTCATCCCGGGCGTCGTCTACACCCAGCCGGAAGTCGCCTCCGTCGGCAAGACAGAGGAAGAGCTAAAGGACGCAGGCGTCGCCTACAAGGTCGGCAAGTTCCCGTTCACCGCAAATGGCCGTGCACGTGCCATGCTGGCGACGGACGGCTTCGTGAAGATCCTCGCCGACAGGGAGACCGACCGGGTTCTCGGCGGCCATATCGTTGGTTTCGGGGCCGGCGAGATGATTCACGAGATTGCCGTTCTCATGGAATTCGGGGGCTCTTCCGAAGACCTCGGCCGTACCTGCCACGCACACCCGACGATGTCGGAGGCCGTGAAGGAAGCGGCGCTCGGCACCTTCTTCAAGCCGATCCATATGTAAGCGGCCAGGTTGATCGAAGGTTGAAAGAGGCGGGATGCAAGTCCCGCCTTTTCTGTTCAGGCGGAGTCTGTGTCGGCCTGCTTGGCGCCGCTTTGGCAATCATCAAATCCAGGATTAAATCTTGGACAGGATTGCTGCTTTCGCTTGAGAGTCGGGCGAAGCCTCATAGACTGGCTGCCATGTTCCCGTTTTCCGAAAGGTGGAGACAATGGCAACCTCCTTCTCACTTCCGCAGCGCATCCTGCATTGGCTGATGGCCGGACTGATCCTTTTCAACCTGCTCTTCGCCGAGGCGATGGAGACCTGGGGTCGAGCCTTCTTCGGCGGGCAGACGCCGACGCCCGAGCAGGTGAATGCCGCCAATATCCATGCCTATGTGGGCATCGCGGTGCTGGTACTGGCCCTTGTCCGGCTCTGTCTTCGCTTCATCCAGGGCGCTCCGCCGGAACCGAAGGAAGAGCCGCCCTTGCTGCGCATGGTCGCGAAGATCAGCCACTGGGCCTTTTATGCGCTGTTCTTCGTGATGCCGTTTGCCGGTATCGGCGCCTATTATTTCGGAAACAAGACCGCAGCCTTGGCCCATGCCGGGCCGATGAAACTCTTCATGTGGGGGCTCATCCTCGCCCATATCGGCGGCGCGCTTGTGCACCAGTTCTACTGGAAGACGGATGTGATGAGGCGGATGACCCGCGGCGTTAGTTCGCCGCTGTAACCGTGAAGCCCTGCTTGCGCAGCAATTCGATCAGGCCTTCTTCGCCAGGCAGGTGAAGAGCGCCGACGGCAACGAAGGCGGCGCCCTCTGCAAGTATCGGGGCGGCGCGCTCTGCCATCAGATGGTTGCGCTTGGTCACGACGATCTTCTCGAATTCAGCATATCCTGCTTCGTCGCTGCCATCGGGTGCGACTGCCTTCAGCAGCGGCATCGTGATGCCGATATCTCCGGCAAGATAAAGTTCCGTCATCGTTTCAAAGACGTCATCCATTTTTGGCCCGAGCCGTATGGTCTCAACCAGGGATTTCAAGTGAAACTCGATCGGGATAGCCGCCATCGCCGACAGCTGCTCTGCGAAGGTTTCCAATCCTTTCACGGACTTTCCGGCCGCCATGGCATCACGGGCGATCTGCTTGTCGAGGAAATCGGGATTTTTGGCCTTCCGCGCCATTTCGCAGGCAGGCAGGGAGACGAAGGACATCAGCATCCACGGTTTCATGCGTGAAACGGCAGCCAGCGGAATACCGCGCTTCTTCAACCCGGCTTCAAGAAGCGTGATCTCCTCTTTCGGCAACAGTTTTTCGATCGAGCTGCCGTCCGTGAACATGGTGAGTTCGGGCTTGGTGAGAATGCCAGCCATTGCCTTCTTCTCGTCCAGCACCTCGTCCGATTCGATGACGACGGTCTTGCTGGCAGCTTGAGCTCTCACCGCAGCCGGCGACATGGCGAGCACGCGGGGGTCGGAGACGTGCATGGTCCCAAGCAGGTAGGAAGGCGCAACGCCGTCCTTCTCGATCTTCCACAACACGCCCTTGCCATTGGGAACCTTGGCACCTTCGGCTACGACCTGCTCGTAACGGGAGGGATTTTCGACCTTCATCTCCTCAAGGAGGTTCGTCCCACCGCAACCCGTCACGTCTGCGCGGGCCGGAGACAACGCGCCGAGAATGAGAAGGAAAGACGCAAGCGCGATCACGTGGACACTGGCGATCAGCCAAAGCGTCAGGCTTTGAGCGCGCTGGAAAAAAGCGCCGGCGGTGGGATAGGCGGGGGTCATCATGTCATCCGTCTGAGAGGCAGCGGCATCTTACCCGTGGCGACTGCACAAGCGCTTAACGCCGGTGGTTAAAACTTGGTTCATGCGCGGGGATGGGCGCGGTCGTAGACCTCAAGCAGCCGCGATGAATCCACGCCCGTATAGACCTGGGTGGTGGATAGGCTGGCATGGCCGAGCAGCTCCTGGATCGTGCGGAGATCGCCGCCGCCGGCCAGCAGATGTGTGGCGAAGGAATGCCTCAGGGCATGCGGTGTTGCCGTCTCCTGCAGACCGAGGGCGCTTCTCAGCTTCTGCATCTCGCGCTGGATGATGGCTGGCTGCAGCGGCCCTCCGCGGGCACCCCGGAACAACGGCTCATCGGCGGCGAGATGATACGGACAGAGTTTCCTATAGGTGGCGACAGCTTCGAACACGACCGGAAGAAGGGGCACGATGCGGGTCTTGCCTCCCTTGCCCGTGATGCGCAGGGTTGTCGATTCCGGTGTCAGGTCCGTGGGCTGCAGCCCTAGCGCCTCCGAAATGCGCAGACCGCAGCCATAAAGGAGAGCAAGGACTGCCGCGTCCCGTGCGGCAATCCACGGCTCTCCCTGCAATTGTGCGTCTATCTTGACCAGGTCGAGGGCCTGGCGATCCGTCAGTGGCTTGGGAAGCGATTTCGGCTGCTTCGGCGCACGGATGGCGCCTGCGGCGGCTGCATTTACCAATCCCTTGCGCTCCAGATAGCGCAGAAACGAGCGCAGTCCGGCCAGATGGCGCCCGAGCGAGCGGGCGCCAGAACCCTCGCGACGGCGTGCAGCCAGGAAGGCTCGCAGATCCGCCGGACGCAGCGAATGGATGTCGGAAAGTTTGACGGGGCCGCCCATATGACCTGTCAGGAACGTCAGAAATTGACGCGTGTCCCGCTCATAGGCATCGAGGGTGTTGCTCGACAAACGACGCTCGCTGGCGAGGCTCTCGAGCCATGCGCGGCGCTTTTCCATCAGATCGGGTGCGGCAATAATCAGCAGTTCATTCAATCTACGGCCTGTTGAATTCCGGGAAAGGACGCCCCAGATTGCTACCGACGGCGTTACGGAATTCCTAATCATTGGTAACTATGTCATCGTTCGATCACACGGGGCTGCGATATACCGCAGGTCCTGTCTGCGGGAGTTTCTATGGCGCGCCGTGATTCCATGACAACTTTTGGACAATTCGCGGAAACACTCGCTCTCGTTTCTCAAGGCAGACCCGGTCACATCGTCGACACGCTGATTTCCGAGCGGGGCCAGCGCATCGTCCACAATCCGCTCTGGCCGGTCATGCGGCCCTTTCTCTACACGCTTCTGCGCTACGGTAGAGCAATCGAATTTGCCAACGACATCTCGAACCTCAACGGCTTTCAGTGCTTCGAATACATGAGCGATCTCCTGAAGCTCGATGTCCGGGTACAAAATGCAGAACGTATTCCTGAAAAAGGCGGCTTCATTCTCGTCAGCAATCATCCGACCGGCATTGCCGACGGTGTTGCCGTCTTCGACCTCCTGAAGTCGCGCCGGCCGGACATGATGGTGTTCGCCAACCGTGACGCCGTGCGGGTCAATCCTCGTTTTGCCGAGATGATCATCCCGGTGGAATGGCGGGAAGAGTACAAGAGCAAGCTGAAGACCCGCGAGACCCTGGTTCTGACCAACAAGACGGTGGAAGACGGCAAGGCCATGGTGCTCTTTCCCTCCGGGCGCATCGCCTATTGGGCGGAAGGCAAGCTGAACGAGCGGCCATGGAAGACGTCTGCCGTCGGGCTGGCGCGCAAGTACAATCTGCCGATCCTGCCGATCCACATGCGGGCGCGCAATTCGGGCCTGTTTTACTGGTTTGCCAAATGGTCGACCGAACTTCGCGACATGACAGTGTTCTACGAGCTCCTGAACAAGAAGGGTAATCGCTTCGACTTTACGGTCGGCCAGATGATCCCGCCCGAGGAGCTGGAGGGCGATGTCGTCGATGTGACCAGGGCGCTCGAACATCACACGGTCTTTGATCTGGCAGCCGATCAGGACGCGAAATTCGTTCAGCGCTTTTGATCCGACAGGCATTCGCGGGAAATCGTCATGCTGCTCCGCTCGATGTTCGCCGCCAACTACCGATCGCTTCGGTCGATCCGCATGGATCTGGCCGGCGTCAATTTGTTCATCGGCGAGAACGGGGTCGGAAAATCCAATCTTTATCGCGCGCTGCAGCTCGTGCAGGCGGCTGTTCGCGGCAATCTCGCCTACGAGATCGCCGCCGAAGGCGGCATGGCGTCGGCGCTCTGGTCGGGACCGAGGCGGGATGAGAAGAATTTTCGCATAAAGCTTGAGGTCGAGGTGCTGGACGAGGAGCGGGCGGCAACCTTCCGATACCGGGTGGAGGCAGGACTTCGCCCTCCGGTTGCCGCGGCTGGCTTTGCTTTCGAACCGCAGATCAAGGCGGAAGAGCTTTCGGTGGAAACCGGCTCGCGCCCGGTGACGATGGTGAAGCGGGCGGGGCCAGGCATCATGGTACGCGGCGAGCATGGCCGGATGCAGGAATATCCGGAACAGGCCATGACTTCGGAAACGGCGATCGCCCTGCTTGGGGATGCTGGGCATTATCCGGAAGTCGGCGCCTTCCGCCAACTTGTCGACGGCTGGCGGTTCTTCCACGGGTTTCGGACCGACCGCGATTCACCCTTGCGGCGGCCCTGTCTCGCGGTGACGTCGCCGCTCCTTGATCAGGATGGTGGCAATCTGGCGGCCGTCTTCGCGACGCTTGTGCATACACGCGGAGACACCGTGGATCTGGATCGGGCAATTGCGGCGGCCTTCGGAGGGGCAAAGCTTCATGTGCCGCAGCCGGGAGAATATGCGGAATTCGGACTGGTTTTTCCCGATTTTCCAAAACGGCTTTTTCAGCCGCGAGAGCTTTCCGACGGGCAGATCCGCTTCCTTGGGCTTGCCGCAGCGCTGATGTCCTATCGACAGCCGCCCCTAATTGCACTCAACGAGCCTGAGGGAAGCCTGCATCCCGACATGCTGCCGCCGCTCGCCGACATGATCGCAGAAGCCGCACGCTCAAGCCAGATCTGGATCGTCACCCATTCCGAACCGCTCGCTTCGGCGGTGGAGGAGCGTTGTGGCGTCCGTCCGAAGCGCGTCATCCGCAAAGATGGGGCAACCTGGATCGAGGGGATGCGGCTGACGGGCTTCATAGAGGACGATGAGAGCTGATCCTCTTTAGGGTTCACTTTTGTTCCGCGTTTGGGCATGGTCGCCGCCAATGGGCATAGATTCGTCCGATCTTTTTGGTTCGTTATTGGAGGCGCCTGCGCCAAGAAGCGTGGTACCGGTCCTGGTGCCGCTGCCGGTGCCGGGTGCCTATAGCTATGCTGTGCCGGATGGCATGCATGTGGAGCCTGGTTCTGTGGTTCAGGTGCCGGTCGGGCCTCGGCAACTGATCGGCGTCGTCTGGGATGGCGAGAACGACGAGAAGCTCGATCCCAAAAAGCTACGCCCCATCACGCTGGTCTTCGATTGCCCGCCGCTTTCCAAGGAGATGCGGGATTTTGTCGATTGGGTGGCAAGTTATACCCTCTCTCCGCCCGGCCTTGTGGCGCGCATGGCGATCCGGGCACCTGCCGCGCTCGACCCGGAGCCGATGGTGGAGGGACTGCGTTATATAGGCGGCCAGCCGGAACGTATTACACCGGCGCGTGCCCGGGTGCTCGATCTGATCCGTGAAGAAAGCCTACCGTGGACTCGCAGCGGCCTTGCGCATGCGGCGGGCGTTTCGCTAAGCGTTGTCGACGGACTGACGGGGCAGGGCATATTCGAGACGATTTTCCTGCCGCCGCCGCCAGTGGTGGCGAAGCCCGATCCGGATTATGTCGCGCCGCGCATCGAAGGGCCACAGAAAGACGCGGCGGAGGAAATCGTCGGCTTCATTCGCTCAGGCGGGTTCTCCCCCTCTCTCATCGATGGCGTTACCGGTTCGGGCAAGACGGAAGTCTATTTCGAAGCGATCGCGGAAACTTTGAGACGGGGAAAACAGGTACTGATCCTGCTGCCTGAAATTGCCCTGACCTCGAGTTTCCTCGAGCGGTTCCAGGAGCGTTTCGGCGCCAAGCCCGGCGAATGGCATTCCGATCTTTCACCCCGGATCCGTGAAAAGGTCTGGCGGGGCGTGGTGACCGGCGAGGTGAGGGTTGTCGCAGGCGCCCGATCCGCGCTCTTCCTGCCTTTCGAGGAACTCGGCCTGATCATCGTCGATGAAGAACACGACCCCGCCTACAAGCAGGAGGACCGGGTTTTCTACAATGCCCGCGACATGGCGGTGGTGCGCGCGCGGATCGGTGACTTCCCGATCGTCCTGGTCTCGGCGACGCCTTCGGTTGAAAGCCAGGTTAATGGTCTCGCCGGCCGCTACAATACGGTGCACCTGCCGACCCGCTTCGGCGATGCGGCGATGCCGGACCTGCACCTGGTCGATATGCGGCGGCATCCTCCGGAGCGCGGCGGCTTTCTCTCGCCGGTGCTTCTTCGGGCGATGGCCAAAACGATCGAGAAGGGCGAGCAGTCGCTGCTCTTCCTCAACCGTCGCGGTTACGCTCCGCTGACGCTTTGCCGCGTCTGCGGCCATCGGTTCCAGTGCCCGCAATGTTCGAGTTGGCTGGTAGAGCATCGGTTCAAGAGGCAGATCCAGTGCCATCAGTGCGGTTATTCCGAGCCCACTCCCGAAGCCTGCCCTGAATGCGGAACGTTGGATCATCTGGTCGCCTGCGGTCCGGGTGTCGAGCGCATCGCCGAGGAAGTGGAAAAACACTTTCCGAATGCGCGCACGATCGTCATGTCGTCGGATCTGCTCGGCGGCGTCAAACGCATGCGGCTGGAGCTCGAAGCCATCGCCAAGGGCGAGGCGGATATCGTCATCGGCACCCAGCTCGTCGCCAAGGGGCATAATTTCCCGCTGATGACGCTGGTGGGCATCGTCGATTCCGATCTCGGACTGTCGAACGGAGATCCCCGCGCGGCGGAGCGCACCTTCCAGCTTCTTTCCCAGGTCACAGGCCGTGCTGGACGAACAGGCCGGAAGAGCCATGGTCTCCTGCAGACCTTCCAGCCCCAGCATCCGGTGATGCAGGCGATCGTGTCCGGCGACGCGGGGGCCTTTTACGAACGCGAGATCGCCGAACGGGAAAGGGCAATCCTGCCACCGTTCGGCCGGCTCGCTTCGCTCATCGTTTCCGCCGACAACCGGGCTGATGCCGAAAACCACGCCCGTGGCTTGCGGGCGGCCGCGCCGAGGGTAACGGGGATATCCGTGCTCGGGCCTGCGGAAGCGCCGCTTGCGCTGGTGCGGGGCCGGCATCGGTTTCGGCTGCTCGTCCATGGCCGGCGCAATTCCGACATGCAGGCGTTTCTCAAGGCAATGCTGACGAATGGCCCGAAGCAACGCGGCTCGGTCCAGATCCAACTCGATGTCGATCCTCAGAGTTTCCTTTAGTCGCCCATTTTTGCGACTTGTTTACCGCTTGCGCTAGAATCGGCCGAATCGAACACAGCGAGGATCGAATGGAACTTTATTTCCCAGCCGAGCTCGGCGAGCAGCTGGCTTTCGCCGGCGCCGCGGCGACAGCAGTTCTTGGTCTCCTTCTCCTGCTTTTTCCGGGTCCGGTTTTGCGGCTCATGGCCTTTCAGATCGGCGAGGTGCGGCCGGAGGGTTACGCGGCGGTTCGGGCGGTTGGCGCCCATCACCTCGGTCTCGGCCTTACGGCCATCATGCTGGCCCAGGACTGGATCTACATGACGCTTGGCATAGCCCTCGCATTCGCAGCTGCCGGACGCGTCGTCTCATGTGTCTTCGACCGAGCCTTCACCCCCAGAAATATAGCGATTTTCCTACTTCAGGTTGTGATTTCGGCAGGCCCGCTCGCCTATGTCTTCGGCTATATTTGACGCTCGAATTCGACGCTTTGAACGAAAAGCTCTGAAAATCCTTCCCGTTCCCGGATAAATTCCGGCCCAAGCCCTTGCGTCGCGGGCTTTTTCCTCTATCAGGCGTGTTGCGAGTCCCTACATCCTATGCTAGACGGACCGCGAAAGTCGGAAAGGGTAGAGCGGAAGCTCTGCAGGTTCTGAGAAATAATCAAACGATTTCAAGGTCTTGCTGCACCTCTCCCACAGGGTCTGGCGCTTGGATGGCAATACAGGGAAACTGTGCCCGTGGCTGACACGTCCCAGCTTATTTCCGGTGTAGCGGAGCGTTACGCTTCCTCGCTTTTCGAACTGGCTCTCGAGTCCGGTTCGGTCGACAAGGTCGCCGCCGATCTTGATCGTTTTCAGGCGTTGCTGGATGAAAGCGAAGATCTGCGACGTCTGGTCGCAAGCCCGGTCTTTTCCGCCGACGAGCAGCGCAATGCCGTTTCCGCCGTTGCGGACAGGGCTGGCATCACCGGCCTCGTCGGCAATTTCCTGAAAGTGGTCGCCGGCAACCGTCGTCTCTTTGCTTTGCCAGGCATGATCCGTGGCTATCGCGAAATCGCAGCCGCTCATCGCGGCGAGGTTACAGCCGAAGTTACTTCGGCACATGCGCTTTCCGCAGCGCAGGAAACTGAGCTCAAGTCGGCGCTGAAGGGCGTCACCGGCAAGGACGTGGCAATCGCCGTGACGATCGATCCGTCGATCCTCGGCGGCCTCATCGTCAAGGTCGGTTCTCGTCAGATCGACACCTCCCTTCGCACCAAACTTTCCACCCTTAAGCTTGCACTGAAAGAGGTTGGCTGATGGATATCCGCGCCGCGGAAATTTCCGCAATTCTGAAAGATCAAATCAAGAACTTCGGCCAAGAGGCAGAGGTTTCCGAAGTCGGCCAGGTTCTGTCCGTCGGTGACGGCATCGCTCGCGTTTATGGACTGGACAATGTTCAGGCCGGTGAAATGGTCGAGTTTCCCGGCGGCGTTCGCGGCATGGCGCTCAACCTCGAAGCCGACAACGTCGGCGTCGTCATCTTCGGCTCCGACCGCGAGATCAAGGAAGGCGATACCGTCAAGCGGACTGGTGCCATCGTGGACGTTCCGGTTGGTCCGGAACTGCTCGGCCGCGTTGTCGACGCGCTCGGCAACCCGATCGACGGCAAGGGTCCGATCAACGCGAGCCGCCGCTCGCGCGTCGACGTGAAGGCTCCGGGCATCATTCCGCGCAAGTCGGTTCATGAGCCGATGTCGACCGGTCTCAAGGCCATCGATGCGCTCATCCCGGTCGGCCGCGGCCAGCGCGAGCTCGTCATCGGCGACCGCCAGACCGGCAAGACTGCCATCATTCTCGACACCTTCCTGAACCAGAAGCCGATCCACGACAACGGCCCGGACAACGACAAGCTTTATTGCGTTTATGTCGCTATCGGTCAGAAGCGTTCGACTGTTGCGCAGTTCGTCAAGGTTCTCGAAGAGCGTGGCGCGCTGCAGTATTCGATCATCGTTGCCGCTACCGCTTCCGACCCGGCTCCGATGCAGTATCTCGCGCCGTTCGCCGGCTGCGCGATGGGTGAATACTTCCGTGACAACGGCCAGCACGCGCTGATCGCTTACGACGACCTTTCCAAGCAGGCCGTTGCCTACCGTCAGATGTCGCTGTTGCTTCGCCGTCCGCCGGGCCGCGAAGCCTATCCGGGCGACGTTTTCTATCTGCATTCGCGTCTCTTGGAGCGTGCTGCAAAGCTCAACGACGATCGCGGCGCCGGCTCGCTGACCGCTCTGCCGGTCATCGAAACCCAGGGCAACGACGTTTCGGCCTTCATTCCGACCAACGTGATCTCGATCACCGACGGCCAGATCTTCCTCGAAACCGACCTGTTCTACCAGGGCATCCGTCCCGCCGTTAACGTCGGTCTGTCGGTTTCTCGCGTCGGTTCCGCCGCGCAGGTGAAAGCGATGAAGCAGGTTGCCGGCTCGATCAAGGGCGAACTCGCCCAGTATCGCGAAATGGCGGCGTTTGCTCAGTTCGGCTCCGACCTCGATGCATCGACGCAGCGTCTGCTCAACCGCGGTGCGCGCCTGACCGAGCTCCTGAAGCAGCCGCAGTTCTCGCCGCTGAAGACGGAAGAGCAGGTTGCGGTGATCTTTGCGGGCGTCAACGGCTATCTCGACAAGATCGCCGTCAGCGATGTCGGCAAGTTCGAGCAGGGTCTGCTTTCCTACCTGCGTTCCGAAGGCAAGGCGATCCTCGATACCATCCGTAGCGAGAAGCAGTTGTCGGACGACACCCGCGCGAAGCTCAAGTCTGCTCTCGACAGCTACTCGAAGTCTTTCGCCTGAGAACGGATCAAGTCCAACTAACCCGCAGGGGACCGATAACGGATGCCTTCACTTAAGGATCTGAAAAACCGGATCGCCTCCGTCAAGGCGACGCAGAAGATCACCAAGGCGATGAAGATGGTCGCCGCGGCGAAGCTGCGCCGTGCGCAGGAGGCGGCCGAGGCTGCCCGTCCTTACGCGGAGCGGATGAACAAGGTATTGGCCAGCCTTTCGGCTGCCAACGCCGGCAATGCCGAAGCGCCGCTTCTGCTTTCGGGCACGGGCAGGGATCAGGTTCACCTCCTGATCGTCGCAACCGGCGAGCGTGGTCTGGCGGGGGGCTTCAATTCCTCGATCATTCGCCTTGCCCGCGACCATGCGCAGAGACTGCTTGCACAGGGCAAGACGGTGAAGATCCTGACGGTCGGCCGCAAGGGCAACGATGTCCTGCGCCGCAGCTTCAAGGAAAACATCGTCCACTACATCACCTTCCGCGAAGTCAAGCAGCTTGGTTTCGTGCAGGCGGATGAGGTGGCGCACAAGGTCCTGGAACTGTTCAACGCGGGCGAGTTCGACGTTGCGACGCTGTTCTTCGCGCGCTTCCAGTCGGTGATCTCGCAGATTGCCACGGCACAGCAGATTATTCCGGCGAAGTTCGAAGCGGGCGAGGCGGCGAACGCCTCTTCGGCGCTTTACGAATACGAGCCGAGCGAACAGGAAATCCTCGAAGACCTGCTGCCGAGGAACGTCGCGGTGCAGATCTTCCGGGCGCTGCTCGAAAACAACGCTTCCTTCTATGGCGCGCAGATGTCCGCGATGGATAACGCCACGCGCAATGCCGGTGAGATGATCAACAAGCTGACGCTTTCCTACAACCGTCAGCGTCAGGCGCAGATCACCAAGGAACTCATTGAAATCATCTCGGGCGCGGAAGCGCTCTGACGTAAAGAAAGAGGGTAAGAATCATGGCTATTGCAGCTACCCTGGATACGGGCTCGTCCCTCGGCAAGGTGACGCAGGTTATCGGCGCCGTCGTCGACGTCGCATTCGACGGCGAACTGCCGGCGATCCTGAACGCGCTTGAGACCGACAACAACGGCAACCGCCTCGTTCTGGAAGTCGCTCAGCACCTCGGCGAAAACTCCGTCCGCACCATCGCGATGGACTCGACGGAAGGCCTCGTGCGCGGCCAGCAGGTGGTCAATACCGGTGCTCCGATCTCGGTTCCGGTCGGCGATCAGACCCTCGGCCGCATCATGAACGTCATTGGCGAGCCGGTCGATGAAGCAGGTCCGCTCGATACCGGCGTGCGCCGCGCCATCCACCAGGATGCTCCGGCCTATGTCGAGCAGTCCACGGAAGCGCAGATCCTCGTTACCGGCATCAAGGTCGTCGACCTTCTCGCGCCTTACGCAAAGGGCGGCAAGATCGGCCTCTTCGGCGGTGCAGGCGTCGGCAAGACGGTTCTCATCATGGAACTCATCAACAACGTCGCGAAGGCACACGGCGGTTACTCCGTGTTCGCAGGCGTCGGTGAGCGTACCCGCGAAGGGAACGACCTCTACCACGAAATGATCGAATCGGGCGTCAACAAGCATGGCGGCGGTGAAGGCTCCAAGGCCGCTCTCGTTTACGGCCAGATGAACGAGCCGCCGGGTGCCCGCGCCCGCGTTGCTCTGACGGGTCTGACGATCGCCGAAGACTTCCGCGACAAGGGCCAGGACGTTCTGTTCTTCGTCGACAACATCTTCCGCTTCACCCAGGCAGGTTCGGAAGTGTCGGCTCTGCTGGGTCGTATTCCGTCGGCCGTCGGTTATCAGCCGACGCTCGCGACCGACATGGGCCAGATGCAGGAACGCATTACCACCACGACCAAGGGTTCGATCACCTCGGTTCAGGCCATCTATGTTCCGGCCGACGACTTGACCGATCCGGCTCCGGCAACCTCCTTCGCCCACTTGGACGCAACGACGGTTCTGTCACGCTCGATCGCCGAAAAGGGCATCTATCCGGCCGTCGACCCGCTCGACTCCACCTCGCGCATGCTCGACCCGATGGTTGTCGGCGAAGAGCATTACGAAGTTGCCCGTAAGGTTCAAACGACGCTGCAGCGCTACAAGTCGCTTCAGGACATCATCGCCATCCTCGGCATGGACGAACTGTCGGAAGAAGACAAGCTGACGGTTGCCCGCGCCCGCAAGATCGAGCGCTTCCTGTCGCAGCCGTTCTTCGTCGCCGAAGTCTTCACCGGTTCTCCGGGCAAGCTGGTTGCGCTCGAGGATACGATCAAGGGCTTCAAGGGCCTCGTCAACGGCGAATACGACCACCTGCCGGAAGCTGCCTTCTACATGGTCGGCTCGATCGAAGAAGCGATCGAGAAGGCCAAGAAGCTGGCCGAAGCCGCTTAATTGGCAAACGACGGCGCGCGGGAATTTTCCGGCGCGCCATTTCCGCATAAGACACGCAAGCTCGCGTAAGAAATTCGAGGAAGTGGACCTTCATGGCCGACGCTTTCAATTTTGAACTGGTTTCGCCTGAGCGCCTGCTCGTCTCCGAAAAGGCCACGGAAGTGGTGATACCGGCGACGCTCGGCGAAATGACGGTGCTTGCCAATCACGCGCCGACGATGACGACCATCAAGCCCGGCATCGTTTCCGTGAAGCTCGCTTCCGGCCAGATCAACAAATACGTCGTGTTCGGCGGCTTTGCGGATATTCTTCCGACGAGCTGCACGCTGCTCGCGGAGTCGGCGGTTCCGGCGAGCGAAGTGACCCGCGACACGCTGCAAAAGCGGATCGAGGCCACGCAAGCCGAAATCAATAAGGCGCAGAGCGACGAGCACAAGACCAAGCTGGAACAGTTCCTGGCGGAGCTGACGCATCTGAACGGCATTGTCGTTCCGGCCTGACGAGCGGATTCTCCGAACAAGATCAAGGCGGCTCGGAAGGGCCGCCTTTTCTTTTTCCGTTAGGTTTAAGTAGCGATTTCAAGGGAGCGGCCGGAGTTCGCTACCCATCCAGCTGCCGCGCGTCGGCCAGGATCTCATAGCGCAGGCCGGCGGGATCATAAGCCAGTTGCGCCGTGCCCCCGAAATCGCTGGGCAGGACCCGTTCGATCAACAGCGTACCAAAACCCTTCCTCAATGGTGCCGAGACGGGAGGCCCACCGCTTTCGACCCAGGCAAAGCGGAAGCGGCGCTCGCCTGAACTGCCGAACATGCCCCACCTGATATGCACCTTTCCGCCAGCCTGGCGGAGTGCCCCGTATTTGATCGAGTTGGTGACGAGTTCATTGACTCCGAGAGCCAGAGACAGAGCCTGCTTTTCCGAAAGCCGGAGCGGAGGGCCCTCGATCACGAATTGCTCCGCGGCGGCGTCATGGGGTGAAAGAGCCCCGGCAATGACGTCGCCAATGTCCGCATCGATGCGGCCTTTGCCGGCCAGAACGTCATGTGTGTTTGCAAGAGCGGTAAGCCGCTGCAGCAAGACCTCCTTGACCCCCTCGGCCAAGGGGACGTTGCGCAGGGTCTGATTGGCTATGGAAGTCACGATCGCCAACGTATTCTTGATCCGGTGCCGAAGTTCCGCATTGATGAGGCGAGCCTGTTGTTCCGCCTGCACCTTCGAGGTCGTTTCGATCACCGTGTCCAGCATGCCTGCGATCTGGCCCTGATCGTCCCGAAGCGGGCTGTAGCAAAAGGTGAAATAGGCTTGCTCCGGGTAACCGAAGCGTTCGATCTCCAACGGAAAATCCTCGATGAATGTTGCTTCGCCCTTATAGGCGCGTGCCGCGATATCACCGATCTCGTCCCACGCTTCCTGCCAGACTTCGGAGAACGGGCGCCCCATGGCTTCCGGCTTGTTGCCGAGGATAGGCTTGAAGGCATCGTTGTAGATGGTGGTGAGGTCCGGCCCCCAGACGACTGCGGCCGGAAAGCGGGAATTAAGGATCGTCGAAACGGCTGTCCTGAGCGCTACAGGCCAGCCTTCAGCCGGGCCAAGCGAGGTCGCTGACCAGTCAATCTCCCGAATGACCTTGCCGACCTCGCCGCCGCCTTGAAGAAAGTAAAGAGGGTCGAATTCAGGCGCCATCGATACCGTCACACCGGCCTTTCGTTTTTCCATAAACCTTGGACGGTGACGCTGTTTGACAAGGCCTCGCTCCAAATATTCGTTGCACTTTATAGACGGCTGCGATTGGTTTGAGGGCGAGGATCCATTAGAAGCGACCGCGCAGCTTGTCGTCGCGTCGACTAGAGGTTAGCCCTTTCGGTGGAGGAAGCTGATGATCGACAAGCTCGAATTTTTCATTGCTCTCGCGCGAGAAAGCCATTTCGGTCGCGCCGCCGAGGAATGCGGCATTTCCCAACCGTCACTTTCGGCGGCGATCCGGCAGCTGGAGGAACAGCTGGGCGTGCAACTCGTCGTGAGAGGTTCCCGTTTTCAGGGGCTGACGCCTGAGGGGCAGCGGGTTTTGGAATGGGCTAAGCGCATCGTCGGCGATGCGCGCACCATGCGGGAGGAGATGAAGGCCGCGCGGAAAGGTCTGGCCGGCCACATTCGGCTCGCGGCGATTCCGACGGCGCTTGCGATGATCCCGCGGCTGACTGAGCCCTTTCAGGCGAAACACCCGGACGTCACCTTTTCGGTTGTTTCACGAAATTCGCTTCAGGTGCTTTCCCAGCTCGACAATTTCGAGATCGATGCGGGCATAACCTATCTCGACAATGAACCGCTCGGCCGGGTCACCAGCGTCCCCCTCTATGCCGAGCGGTACAATCTGGTGACGGCGGAAGGGACGCCATTTGCGGACCGGGAAAACGTAACCTGGAAGGAGATGGCGGATCTTAGGCTCTGTCTATTGACGCCAGACATGCAGAACCGCCGGATCATCAATCAACACCTCGCGGAAGCAGGCGTCATCGTAAAGCCGATGCTGGAATCAAATTCGATGGTCGTTCTTCTATCGCATGTCGGAACCGGCCGATGGGCGAGCATCATGCCGCGCAACGTCGCGCGATCGTTCGGGTTTACCAAACAAATCCGTACGATCCCGATCGTCGAACCAGAAGCCAGCCATATCGTCGGCCTGGTTGCCACACATCGCGAACCTTTCACCCCGCTGGTCTCCGCCCTGCTGCACGAAGCCCGCAGCCTGGCTCCAAGCGCCATGGCTTGATAGTTTTTTTCTATCGCGTAACCGATCTCCTTTATTGACGGTTGCGAGACGGGTTGCGAGACTCCGCCACAATAGGTGGAGTGCAGCTGTTGGACACTCCGCCAGCGTTTTGATCTGCAGTGCGGACGAGGCACTCGCCGATCAGCCGGGAGGTTCGACGATATGAATATGCGTATTTCCGCCGGTGAGTTCACCGAGCGGTCGCTTCAGATCATCCGGGATCTGAAGCATCTCGAAGGGCCGATGCTGCCGATCCTGCATGCGATCCAGGCGGAGTTCGGTTATGTGCCGGACGAGGTCAAGCCCATCATCGCGAACGAACTCAACCTCTCCCGTGCCGAGGTCCATGGCGTCGTGACCTTTTATCATGAGTTCCGCGACCATCCGGCCGGCCGGCATGTGCTGAAGCTCTGTCGCGCCGAAGCTTGCCAGTCGATGGGCAGTGACCGCATTGCGGATCGTGTCCGGGAGCTTTTTGGCGTGGACTTTCATCAGACGACGCCGGACGGCGCGGTAACGCTCGAAGCCGTCTACTGTCTCGGCCTCTGCGCCTGCGCGCCGGCCGCCATGCTGGACGGTGAGGTCTATGGCCGGGTGGACGAGCACTGTCTGTCCGAGATCGTCGCGGAGGTGCGCCGATGACCGTTACGATATTCGTGCCGCGCGATGCCGCAGCGCTCGCGCTCGGAGCCGAGAAGGTGGCGAAGGCGATTGCCCAAGAGATCGCAGCCCGCGGCCTCGATGCGAAAGTCGTGCGCAACGGCTCGCGCGGCATGTTCTGGCTGGAGCCGCTGGTCGAAGTGCGGACCGCCCACGGCCGGGTCGCTTACGGCCCGGTTAAGGCAGCCGATGTGGCAAGTCTCTTTGATGCCGGCTTTCTGACCGGCAGCGATCATCCGCTCTGTCTCGGGCTGACGAAGGAAATCCCATTCCTTCGTCAGCAGACACGCCTGACCTTTTCTCGTTGCGGAGTGACCGACCCGCTCTCTCTGGATGATTACCGGCATTACCAGGGCCTAAAGGGGCTTGAAAAGGCGATTGCCCTGACACCGACCGAGATTGTCAAGGAAGTGACCGATAGCGGATTGCGTGGCCGCGGCGGCGCCGGCTTCCCGACAGGCATCAAGTGGAAGACGGTGATGGAGGCGGCAGGTCCGCAGAAATACATCGTCTGCAACGCGGATGAGGGCGACAGCGCTACGTTTGCCGACCGAATGATCATGGAAGGCGACCCCTTCGTGCTGATCGAAGGCATGGCGATTGCCGGGATCGCGACGGGCGCTACCAAGGGCTATGTCTATATCCGCTCGGAATATCCGCATGCGATCATGACGATGACGGAGGCCGTCGAGATCGCACGGACGGCCGGCATTCTTGGGGCGTCTGTCCTGGGATCGGCTCATGCTTTCGACATCGAGATCCGGTCCGGCGCCGGCGCCTATGTTTGTGGCGAAGAAACCTCGCTGCTCAATTCCCTGGAAGGCAAGCGAGGCATCGTGCGCGCCAAGCCGCCACTACCGGCGCTGCAAGGCTTCCTCGGCTGGCCGACCGTGGTCAACAACGTCATTTCGCTCGCCTCCGTGCCTGTGATCATGGACCGGGGCGCCGCCTTTTATCGCGACTTCGGCATGGGCCGCTCTCGAGGCACGATCCCGATCCAGATCGCCGGCAATGTGAAGTACGGGGGTCTTTATGAGACGGCGTTCGGCCTGTCGCTCGGCGAGATCGTCGATCATATCGGCGGCGGCACTGCGACCGGCCGGCCGGTGAAGGCGGTGCAGGTCGGCGGCCCGCTCGGCGCCTATTTCCCGCGCGCCCTGTTCGATACGCCTTTCGACTACGAGGCGTTCGCGGCGAAGGACGGTCTGATCGGCCATGCCGGCATTACCGTGTTCGACGACAGTGCCGACATGCTGAAGCAGGCACGGTTCGCGATGGAGTTCTGCGCCATCGAAAGCTGCGGCAAGTGCACGCCTTGCCGCATCGGCTCGACGCGCGGCGTGGAAACGGCCGACAAGATTGCCCAGGGCATTGAACCGGAGAAGAACAAAGCCTTGCTGGCCGATCTCTGCAACACCATGAAGTTCGGCTCGCTCTGCGCGCTGGGGGGCTTTACGCCCTATCCTGTCATGAGCGCGATGAACCATTTCCCGGAGGATTTTTCTCCGGCATCCCTTATCGAAGCGGCGGAGTAACATCATGTCCCTCGTTCATGAAATCGACTACGGTACGCCGGCTTCCCGATCCGAAGCCCAGGTGACCCTCACCATTGACGGTCGTTCCATTACCGTTCCGGAAGGCACGTCCATCATGCGTGCTTCGATGGAAGCGGGCATCCAGGTGCCGAAACTCTGCGCCACGGACATGGTCGATGCGTTCGGCTCCTGCCGCCTTTGCCTCGTGGAGATCGAGGGCCGCAACGGTACGCCGTCCTCCTGCACCACGCCGGTCATGCCCGGCATGGTCGTCCACACCCAGACAAATCGGCTGAAGGACATCCGCCGCGGCGTGATGGAGCTCTATATCTCCGACCATCCGCTCGACTGTCTCACCTGTGCCGCCAACGGCGACTGCGAACTGCAGGACATGGCCGGCGCAGTCGGCCTTCGCGACGTGCGTTACGGCTATGAGGGCGATAATCACGTCAAGGCGCGCAACAATGGCGAGATCAACGCCAAATGGATGCCGAAGGACGAGTCGAATCCGTACTTCACCTATGACCCCTCGAAGTGCATCGTCTGCTCCCGCTGCGTGCGCGCCTGCGAGGAGGTGCAGGGTACGTTCGCGCTGACGATCGAAGGCCGCGGCTTCGGCAGCCGCGTCTCGCCGGGCATGCATGAACATTTCCTCGATTCCGAATGCGTTTCCTGCGGGGCCTGCGTGCAGGCCTGCCCAACGGCGACGCTCACCGAAAAGTCGGTGATCGCGATCGGTCAGCCGGAACATTCGGAAGTTACCACCTGCGCGTATTGCGGCGTTGGCTGCTCCTTCAAGGCGGAGATGCGCGGCGAGGAACTCGTCCGCATGGTGCCGTGGAAGGACGGGCAGGCGAACCGCGGCCATTCCTGCGTCAAGGGCCGTTTCGCCTATGGCTATGCGACACACAAGGACCGCATCCTCAACCCGATGGTCCGCGAAAAGATCTCCGATCCCTGGCGGGAAGTGACCTGGGAAGAGGCTTTCGCGCATGTGGCTTCCGAGTTCCGCCGCATCCAGTACCAATATGGCCGCGATTCGATCGGCGGCATCACCTCCTCGCGCTGCACCAATGAAGAAACCTTCCTGGTTCAGAAGCTGATCCGCGCCGGTTTCGGCAACAACAATGTCGATACCTGCGCCCGCGTTTGCCATTCTCCGACCGGCTACGGCCTCGGCCAGGCTTTCGGCACCTCTGCCGGCACGCAGAACTTCGATTCCGTCGAACATTCGGACGTGGTGATCGTCATCGGCGCCAACCCGACAGACGGGCATCCGGTCTTTGGCTCGCGCCTCAAGAAGCGGCTGCGCCAGGGTGCCAAGCTGATCGTCATCGATCCGCGCCGCATCGATCTTGTGCGGACGCCGCATGTGGAGGCCGATTATCACCTGCCGCTGCAGCCGGGCACCAACGTGGCCGTGCTGACGGCGCTGGCGCATGTCATCGTGACCGAAGGCCTGTTTGCCGAGCAATTCATCCGGGAGCGCTGCGACTGGTCGGAATTCGAGGACTGGGCCGCTTTCGTCTCCGAGGACCAGCACAGCCCCGAGGCGACCGAAAAGTTTACCGGCGTGCCGGCGGAACTCGTCCGCGGTGCCGCCCGGCTTTATGCCAAGGGCGGCAACGGGGCGATCTATTACGGTCTTGGTGTTACCGAGCACAGCCAAGGCTCGACGACAGTCATGGCGATCGCCAACCTCGCCATGGTGACCGGCAATATCGGCCGTCCGGGCGTCGGCGTAAACCCGCTTCGCGGTCAGAACAATGTCCAGGGCTCCTGCGACATGGGCTCGTTCCCGCATGAGCTGCCGGGCTATCGCCATATCTCGGACGATGCGACCCGCGACATCTTCGAAAAGCTCTGGGGCGTGACGCTCAACAACGAGCCGGGCCTGCGCATCCCGAACATGCTGGATGCAGCCGTTGAGGGCACATTCAAGGGCATCTATATCCAGGGCGAGGACATCTTGCAGTCCGATCCGGACACCAAGCACGTCTCGGCCGGTCTTGCCGCGATGGAATGCGTCGTCGTCCACGACCTCTTTCTGAACGAAACCGCCAACTACGCGCATGTCTTCCTGCCGGGTTCGACTTTCCTTGAGAAGGACGGCACCTTCACCAATGCCGAGCGGCGCATCAACCGCGTTCGCAAGGTGATGAGCCCGAAGAATGGTTATGCGGATTGGGAAGTCACCCAGAAGCTCGCCCAAGCCATGGGACTCACCTGGAACTATGCGCATCCGTCTGAGATCATGGACGAGATCGCCGCAACGACGCCGAGCTTCGCATTGGTGTCCTACGACTATCTGGACCAGATGGGTTCGGTCCAGTGGCCCTGCAACGAGAAGTTCCCCGAAGGCTCGCCGATCATGCACGTCAATGGCTTCGTGCGCGGCAAGGGCAAGTTCATCCGCACCGAATATGTGCCGACCGACGAACGTACCGGCCCGCGTTTCCCGTTGCTGCTCACGACCGGCCGCATCCTCAGCCAGTACAATGTCGGCGCCCAGACGCGGCGTACGGAGAACGTCGCCTGGCACGCCGAGGATAGGCTGGAAATCCATCCGCATGATGCCGAACAGCGCGGTATCAAGGACGGTGATTGGGTGAAGCTCGCCAGCCGTTCCGGCGATACGGCGCTTAGGGCCTTGATCACCGATCGCGTGGCGCCAGGGGTTGTGTACACCACCTTCCATCATCCCGATACGCAGGCGAACGTCATCACCACCGATTTCTCCGACTGGGCGACCAACTGCCCGGAATACAAGGTGACTGCTGTGCAGGTGTCGCCGTCCAACGGACCGACCGAGTGGCAGCGCGATTACGAGGAGTTGTCGCGGCGGTCTCGACGCATCGCGGGCAAGCTGGAGGCTGCTGAGTGATGGAAATCCCGGGCGTGCGCCGCGTTACCCCCCGCTGCCTGCTGGCATCTCCCCCACAAGGAGGGAGATCGGCAAGAGGCGCCCTCAGCATTCCGAGGGATTGGACAGACGCTTCCGCACTCGCTGATGTTGATAGTAGGCGAGGCATGGCCGCATCCGATCTCCCCCCTTGTGGGGGAGATGCCCGGCAGGGCAGAGGGGGGTATTCCTGCCCCGACCTCCGATGATCTCCTTCAAAACTACCGCAACCGCTGCCGAGATCGTACGCCGTAACGGCATGACGCGCGCCGGCTCGCGGGTGGTGCCGGAAGAGGTGCCGATCGCTTTTTCCTATGGCGGATCGACCCATGCGGTGATGATGGGCACACCCGCCGATCTGGAAGACTTCGCCGTTGGCTTCAGCCTGACCGAGGGCATTATCGCTTCGATGGGGGAGATCGAGGGCATTACCGTTGTCGAAGAAGGTGCCGGTCTTGATGTCCAGGTGACGCTCGCCCAAGATAAGGAAGATGCCCTGCGCATGCGTCGACGGCACATGGCGGGGCCGGTCGGCTGCGGGCTTTGCGGCATCGAGTCCATTGAGCAGGCGATACGCCCGGTGCCGGATGTTTCTGCCGTTGACCTCGTGCTGACTGCCAAGAATGTCGCGGAAGTGGTCGCGGAACTCAACGGTGCCCAACCGCTGCACGCCCAAACCCATGCCGTCCATGGCGCTGGCTTTTTTCTGCCGGGCAGGGGGCTTATTGCCGTGCGCGAGGATGTCGGTCGCCATAATGCGCTCGACAAGCTTGCTGGTGCCGTCGTCCGTCAGAGCATCCAAGGTTCGGAGGGGGTCGTGGTGGTCACCAGCCGGATTTCGGTGGAGATGGTTCAGAAAACGGCGATCCTGGGTTCGGCGGTATTGATCGCCATTTCAGCCCCCACGGCGCTTGCCATCCGCACGGCAGAAGCGGCGGGCATGACCCTCATCGCGCTGACGCGGGGCGAGGATTTCGAAATCTTTACGCGTACCGATCGCATAACCACCGGAGTTGTCGCCGATGTCGCATGACCAAAGCCCCGAGCAACTGGTGCTCGACAAACTGGTCCGGATGGTCAACCAGATCGCTACTTTCTTCCTGTCGCAACCGGAAAGCGTGCGCGCCGAAGGGGTTGCGACGCATATCAACAAGTTCTGGGAGCCACGCATGCGGCGGCACCTTTTCGAGCATATCGACAAGGGCGGAGAAGGGCTGCTTCCGCTCGTCATTCAAGCCTCGGTGCTGATCCGCAGACCGGAAGCGAAGGTCGGCTCCGGGGTAGGTGTCGGACAGGATGCGGCGCAAGGGGCACCGGAGGGGAAGGGGCCGTCGGCAGGAGAGTCGCTGTCCGAGCCGAGCATCCCGGAGGGTGCGGCATAAACTCATTCGCCCGGCGGGCAGGGCCGGGCGGGTCGATGATCTTAAGTCGTCATATTCAAGAGGAGGATATTGTTAATGGCATTTGCAGGAACAACGAACGAGGACCTGACAGGCAGTGTCGGGTTCCTCGATAAGGAACGTATTGTCGCCAGACCCGGATTCAACCGGTGGCTCGTGCCGCCGGCCGCACTGGCAATTCACCTGTGCATCGGCATGGCCTATGGCTTCAGCGTTTTCTGGCTGCCGCTCTCCAAAGCCTTGCCAGGAGCTGCCGACCCATCTTGTAGCAGCTTGAATCTGCTTTCCGCTCTCGTAACAACGACATGTAACTGGCGTGTCGCCGACCTCGGCTGGATCTACACGCTGTTTTTCGTGTTGCTCGGTTGCTCCGCGGCGATCTGGGGCGGCTGGCTGGAGCGCGTCGGACCGCGCAAGGCCGGTTTCGTGTCGGCCTGCTGCTGGTGCGGAGGCATCCTGGTGGCCGCGCTCGGCGTCATAACCCATCAACTCTGGCTGATGTGGGTAGGTGCCGGGGTGATCGGCGGTGTCGGTCTGGGTCTCGGCTATATTTCGCCAGTCTCCACGCTCATCAAGTGGTTCCCCGATCGCCGCGGCATGGCCACCGGCATGGCCATCATGGGTTTTGGCGGCGGCGCGATGATCGGCGCTCCTCTTGCCAACCTCCTGATGAATTATTTCAAGACCGACACGTCGATCGGCGTCTGGCAGACCTTCATCGCAATGGCGCTCATCTATTTCTGCTTTATGATGGGTGGCGCTTTCGGCTACCGCATTCCCCCAGCCGGATGGCGCCCGGAAGGCTGGACGCCGCCCGCGTCGAAGAGCACGATGATCACTCACAAACACGTGCATCTGCGCAATGCGCACAAGACCCCGCAGTTCTGGCTGATCTGGGCGGTGCTTTGCCTGAACGTATCGGCAGGTATCGGCGTGATCGGCATGGCCTCGCCCATGCTGCAGGAGATCTTTGCAGGTTCACTGATTGGGCTGCCGGATCTCTCTTTCTCACAGCTCGATGCTGGCCAGAAGGCACAGATCGCCACGATTGCGGCGGGCTTTGCCGGACTGCTTTCGCTCTTCAATATCGGCGGGCGGTTCTTCTGGGCATCGCTCTCCGACAAGATCGGCCGAAAGAACACCTATTATACGTTCTTTGTTCTGGGCATCGTTCTTTATGCGCTGGCTCCGACGCTTGCCGACATGGGCAGCAAGGCCTTTTTCGTGCTGGCTTTCGGCGTCATCCTCTCGATGTACGGCGGCGGGTTTGCTACCATCCCGGCCTATCTCGCGGATATTTTCGGCACGCAGTTCGTCGGCGCCATACACGGGCGTCTTCTGACGGCCTGGGCGACGGCCGGCATCGTCGGTCCGGTTGTCGTCAATTATATCCGCGAAGCCCAAATCGCCGCGGGCGTCGCGCCAGGGCCCGCACTCTATACCGGCACGATGTACATCCTTGCCGGCATGCTGGCACTGGGTCTCGTCGCAAATGCGCTTGTGCGTCCCCTTTCGGACAAATGGTTCATGTCGGACGAGGAGGTCGCATCGCTGCAGGCAAAGTCGGTGGCAGCGAGCATCGGCCCGAGTGGTTCCTTCGGCATCGGCAGGGGCGGTCTGGACGGCAAGGCCGTACTTGCCTGGGCGGTTGTCGGAGTCCCGCTTCTCTGGGGCGTGTGGGTCACGCTGAAGAGCACCTTCGCCCTGTTGGGTTGACGCCCTGATATTGCGAACGAAACCCTCTGAAATGGCAAAAGGCCATCCGGTGATCCGGATGGCCTTTTCAGCGACAAGAAGCTGGTGAGACTGTTAGGCTGCCAATTCGTCGGCTTCAGTTCCCTTGAACATCTTGGAGAGGTTCAGGAAGCAGATCATGCCATTTTCGTTGGCGATGATGCCTTCGGAGAAGGATTTGTCGAAGGAAGCGGAAATCTCCGGCACGGGCTGAACCTGGCTGGATGGAATGGTGAGGATGTCGGAAACCCGATCGACCAGCATTCCGATGACCATGCTGTGAACCTCAGCCACCACGATGGCGCTGCGCTCGTTGGCGACCGTGCTCTTCATGCCGAGCTTGTAGGCGAGGTCGATAATCGGGATCACGGAACCGCGCAGGTTCATGACGCCGATAACGTCTGCCGGCGCGTGCGGGATTGGCGTTGAGGGCGCCCATCCGCGGATTTCGCGGATGGTGGTGGTTTTTACGCAAAATTCCTGATCGTGGAGTCTGAAGGCGATGATTTCGAGCGTCTCGCCGCCGTAGCTCGTGGAGTTAATCGTGGTTGCCATCAGAATTCTTCCCAACTGTCCGTTGCCTGGGCGGAAGCGGCTGCGCCGGAGGTGGCGCGTGCGACCGTAGCCATGAGTTTGCGTGCCGGCGATGCGATGGGCCGTGCATCGGGTCGCGCTTGAACAATCTTATGGGAAGAGTATTGCCCAAATCTAAACCGGGCGAGCAGATTGCGCAGAGTTTCAGCTTCACGGGCCAGGCTGTGGCTGGCTGCCGAGGTTTCTTCGACCATGGCGGCGTTCTGCTGCGTATTCTGGTCCATGGAATTGACGGCGTTGCTGACCTCTTTGAGACCGGTCGACTGCTCGCGGGAAGCCTCGACGATCGCCACGACGTTGCTGTTGATCTCCTCGACCTGCGATATGATTTGCTCCAGCGCCTTTCCGGT
Organism: Neorhizobium sp. R1-B; assembly: GCF_004368875.1. NCBI lineage: Bacteria > Pseudomonadati > Pseudomonadota > Alphaproteobacteria > Hyphomicrobiales > Rhizobiaceae > Neorhizobium > Neorhizobium sp. R1-B. The sequence continues at coordinate 113,148 of NZ_SOEM01000007.1, read as the reverse complement.
TTCCCCGACGAGTGTCACCCCGTGCTTCACGTGTTCGGACGACTTGGAGATGAGCGTCTTGATCTCCTTTGCCGCCGTAGCGGAACGTTGGGCAAGCTCGCGGACTTCCTGAGCGACAACTGCAAAACCCTTGCCGGCTTCGCCAGCTCGCGCCGCCTCGACGCCGGCGTTAAGGGCGAGGAGGTTGGTCTGGAAGGCGATGTCGTCGATGACGCTGATGATATTCGAAATCTCGTGAGAGGAGTTTTCGATCTGGTCCATCGCATTGACGGCGTTGCGGACCACCGCACCTGAATGCTCGGCATTCTTCTTGGCATCGCCGACCAGGGAGCCTGCCTCTTCAGCGCGCCTGGCGCTGTCGGTTACCGCACGGCTGATTTCTTCCAGTGCCGCAGCGGTTTCCTCGACCGCAGCCGCCTGCTGTTCGGTTCGTTTGGCGAGGCTGTCTGAGGCCTGGCGAATTTCGGACGAACCGCCGGCAATGCCTTCGGCGTTCTCCCCGACGGTGCGCATGGCGTCCGCGAGCTTGGTCACCGCGTCGTTGAAGTCGATGCGGATCTGTTCCAGCGTCGGGATGAAGGGCTTCTCGATATGCGTCGTAAGATCCCCGTTTGAGAGAGCGGTAAGACCGACCGCCAAATCGTCGACGGCACGCACGCGTTCGGTAATGTCAGTCGCGAACTTTACGACCTTGAAGACCCGGCCGTCAGCATCGAAGATCGGGTTGTAGGACGCCTGAATCCAGACCACCTTGCCTCCCCTGCCGATGCGCTTGAACTCCTGGGCAATAGCCTCGCCGCCGGCGAGCTTCCGCCAGAACTCCCGGTATTCGGGGCTGTCACGGAAGGCCGGTTCGCAGAACATGCCATGATGCCTGCCGGTGATTTCGGTGAGCTGGTATCCGAGACAGGAGAGGAAGTTCTCGTTCGCGGTGATGATGTCGCCAGTCGGCGTAAATTCGATCATGGCCTGCGTGCGCGAAATTGCGCTGATCTTGCCTTCATCTTCGGCGGACTTCATTTTCGCTGCAGTAATGTCGGTGGCGATCTTGATGACCTTATAGGGCTTTCCGCCGGACAGGACCGGGTTGTAGGAAGCCTGGATCCAGATCTCCCGGCCGCCTTTGCCGATGCGCTTGTAGGCGGCTGCGTCATACTTGCCGTTTCCGAGGTTAGCCCAGAATTCCCGGTAGGCCGGTGATGCGACATAAGCCGGATCGCAAAACATGCTGTGATGCTTGCCGACGATCTCGGACAGCTTGTATCCGAGAGCGTTGCAGAAGTTCTCGTTCGCCGTCAGGATTTTCCCCGTTAGGTCAAATTCGATGATGGCTTGTGATCGGCTTAACGCCGCAAGGACTGCTTTTGCGTCCGCGCTCGGGAGCGAAAAGATGGACATAGCTTCTCCGCCTGCTCTGGATGAAGAGTAAAATTCTTCGGCAGAAACCGCTTCGCCCACCCCCATGGTGATCGGGCAGGAAAGCTTGTGCCTCGCCTTCCTGCTAAATTTAGCCTTGAATGCTTAATGTATCGTCAATAATTCCATCTATTCAGGTACGGGATAATACGTAGGAAATCTTTTATTTTACGGGCCGGATTTTTTACTGCCGATAGTCAGCTATAGATTGGGTATTTATGACTATTGTCAATTTTCTTCTTGGATTGTCATCCGCCGGAATTAACCGGAGCGCGTCGGACGATCCAAGACCCGCCGGCCGAAAAGGCTTGCCGTAAGTTCCACCATGATGCGCGCACTCTTGCCGCGGTCATCCAGGAACGGGTTGAGTTCGACCAGGTCCACCGATGCGACAAGCCCCGTATCATGCAGCATTTCCATGATCAGGTGCGCCTCCCGGAAGGTGGCGCCGCCTGGCACCGTCGTACCGACACCCGGTGCAATGTCCGGATCGAGAAAATCCACATCGAGACTGACGTGCAGAAGGCCATTGGCAGCACTGACGGTATCGATAACCTGTCGCATGATGGCGGCAATGCCGTGCTCGTCTATCGCTCGCATGTCAAAAACATTGACGCCATGCCGGGCGATGAGCTTTCGCTCGATTTCGTCGACGGAGCGGATGCCGACCTGGAAAACGTTGCGCGGGTCCACCAGGGGCCGGTTTCGGTCCAGGATAGGTGCGAATTCCGCCTGCCCGGTAAAGAAAGCAACGGGCATGCCGTGAATATTGCCAGAGGGAGAGGTTTCCGGCGTATTGAAATCCGCGTGGGCATCGAGCCAGAGGACGTAAAGCGGCCGGCCAACTTTATCGGCATAACGTGCCATGCCCGATACGCTTCCCATCGACAGGCTGTGATCCCCACCCATGATCACGGGAATGAAACCGGCCATGGCCTTGTCATAGGTGCGGCCCTCCAGCACCTGGGTGAAGGCACCGACGACGGGAAGGTTTTTGGCGTCCTGTCGTTCGCCAAGGTCAGCCGCGGGTTCCGGCCTCAAGTCGCCGCTGTCTTCGACCCGAAAACCGAGACCTTCCAAGGCTTTTATGATGCCAGCCAGCCGGAAGGCAGCCGGACCCATGGCGCAGCCGCCGCGGCCGGAGCCTTCTTCCAGCGGAACACCAATCAAAGTGATATCTTTGGAGATCATGCTTTTTCTCCCGAAGCAGGCTTGAAGCGGTGGGTGAAGTCAGTATTCGTGCTCGTAGAAGATGCCGGCCTTGCCGCCTTCCGTGCCGGCGCCGGCCTTGAGCTTCACGCCCCGACCGACATCGAGGTTGATCGTGGCCTGGGCTCCGCCCGATCCGCCCTGTTCGATCTGCACATAGGTTCGGTTGTTGATGTAGCGGCCGACCGAGACGGTGGTCTGGCCCGTCTCGTCGGTATTAATGTCCAGGTCGTCAACGCCAAGGTTGCTGCGCAGCGTCTCGAGGAGAGAGGTGGAGCCGCCGCCGGCAAGCTGGGTGACAGCATCGGCCAGCTGAGCAATCTGCAACGGCGAAAGCCGCGACATCGACTGCCCGAAGATCAGGCGCGCCAGCACCTCGTCCTGCGGGAGGGCCGGGGCGGACGAGAAGGTGATGTTCGGGTCGTTCGCCACGCCCGTGACCTTTACCGTGATCGTCGTCTGGGCGGAGGTTGTGCTTGCTTCCATGTTGAGAACCGGAATCAAACCACCGCCAAATGTGATATCGCCATCGGTGAAGTCGAGCCGCTTGGCCAGGATGACGATGCGGCCGCGGCGCATCTCGAAGCCGCCGGAAACGATGGGCGCTATTGCAGTGCCTGTGATGTTAAGATCTCCGCCAAGCTCTGCGTCGATCCCGCGGCCTCGCACAAAGATGCCGTTGGGCGCGCTGATCTGGAGGTTCAGCTCGATCGGATTCGAACTGCCTTTCGGACCCTTCGGACGCAGTTTCTCCATTTGTCGAAGAACGTCCGGTGGAGCGTTGCGATGGCGGATGTCGACTTCGGCAAGCGATGTGGGCAGTCTGGCGGGCACGGTAATCGCCGCCTTGGTCAAGGTGATCCTGCCTCCGAGAACGGGGCCGGATGTCAGGGGGCCGGTGACGGTCAGGGCGCCATCGGCGGTCGCCGCAAACAACGCGCCGTCCGCATAGGTCGCCTGGGCCAGGGTAATTCTCAGATCGGCCGGAAAGCCGGAATCGGGTGTGATGCCGACGGAACCCTCTGCCGATATCGTTCCTCCTCCCGACAGCTTCCCGGACAAACGCGAGATATTGGCTCTGGCGCCATCAAAGGAAACATTGGCGGCAAGGTCGGAAACGGCAAGATTGCGTCGTACGTCGATGAACCGCGCGCCTGACGCGGTCGCCGTGCCGGTGACGTTGGGCGCCGCCGCGGTGCCGCCTATCGCCAAGTCGACATTGCCGGTGCCTTCGAGCACAAAACCCTGGGCGGCAAGTTGGCCGGAGAGGATGGAGAAAGGCAGCTTGCCGTTGAACTTCAGGTTCAGGGGTTTTTCCCCGGCCAGCGAAACGGAGCCGCCGCCGGAGAGCGAGATGCCGCCTCCGCCGGTAAGTCGGGTATCCAGTGTCACCGTGCCCTTTTCGAACGTGCCGGCGGCGGTGACGTCGAGCGCAGAGATGCCGGCCGATGCGGTCTGGCTCACGCCGGCATTGGCCCAGCGAAGGTCATAACGAACGGCCGGCGCCTCGGGCGTACCTGTCGTCGCAACCGTGCCGGAAATCGTTCCGCGGGCGCCGAGGCCGGGTGCAAAGGCGTTGACGAGTTCCGCCGGCACCGCGTTGGCACGGGCGTTTATATCGAGGGCAGGAACGCCGTTTTGAAGAAGGACGCGGCCGGTTGCGGAGAGGTCGAGGCCGCCGGAGCCGGTCAGGCGGGTGGCGTCTAACGTGACTGTCCCGTTAGCGAAGCTTCCACTGGCTGCCACACGAAAAGGACTGATGCCAGCATCGCGCATCTGGCGAAGCTGTGCATCACTCCATTCCAAATCATAACGGATGGCCGGGGCCGACGTGGACCCGGTCGCGCTTATGGTGCCGGTAATCACTCCTGCGGCATTGATCGTCGGTACGAACGTATTCAGCAGACTGGCAGGCAGAGCCTTTATGTTGGCCGTCAGATCCAGCACTGTCCCAGCAGAACCATTGACAGTAACGCTGCCGTTGCCGGTCGCGAGCGTCAGCCCGGAGAGGTTCGCACTGCCATTTGCGATGGCGATGCGGGTTGGCTGCTCGAGCCGGATTGGGATATTGCGCGGCGAGGCCGTGAAGCTCTCGATGCCGACCGAAATGTCTTTTCCGGTTTGAACGTCTCCGACAGCGTTGAGCGGCGCATTGTCATACCGGGCGGCAAGGTTGAAGCTCGTCCTGTTGTCGCCATGGCGGACATCGAGATTGATATCGTCTACGCCGACAGAACCGGCGCCAAGGCGGGTGGCTCGAACAGTACCCTCTGCGGCGATTGCCTTGATGTCGGGGATGGCGAGATCAATATTCGGTTGGGAAATCTGGAGCGAGCCGCGACGAAGCCCGCTGCCGGACGCCCGGATCACGGCGCCGGCCCGGTTATCCGTGTTGCTGAAGACAATGGTGCCGCGAAGATCGCCTTGAGCCTGCTGGGCGGCGAGTGCCGCAAGCAACGCGACATCCGGGAAGTCAAATGTAAGCTGACCTTCCGGCAGGAAGCCTTGCGAGAAGTTCAAGGCGCCGGTGAGCTTGTTCGGACCCACCTCGGCATTGATGGCCTGCGCGCTGGTACGTCCTTCCGCCGAAGCGATATCGGCGTTCACCCGGATCGGCTGACTGTCGAGGGAGCCAGTGGCCGTCAGCTTGCCTTTCGGCGCGTTGGGGTCGACGGTGCCATCGAAGACAAGACTCATATCCTGAAGCTTGCGACCGACAAGCCGCGCTTCTGCAGAATTGATGACGGCCTTCACTGCCATCGCGCTCAGTGGGCCGTTGGCGGCAATGTCGAAGCCGGCGGCCCCTTCCGCCTCCGGCAACCAGCGCCGCAGATCCGGCACGCGACCGGCAAGCCGGCCTGAGATCTTCCGGTCTTCGAGGAGAATGTTGCCATTCGCCTCGACCGCGCTCGACCGCATCACGAAGTTTTCAAGGCTCACGCGGCCGCCGTTGACGACATTGACATAACCTTCGGCCGACAGCTTGCCTTCGAACTTGGATACCAGAGACGGCGGCAGGACCGCCGGATTGGCGAAAATGCGGAAATTGCCGGTTACGGCCTGCTTCGAGGTGTCGTAGGCGCCGGAAAGCGTACCGTTGACATTGGCGCTGTCGAAGGTCGCGGCATCAAGGCCGATCGCCGGCGGGGCGAGGCGCAGGGGGGCATCAAGCGTGAGGGGGCCGCGAACGACCCGATCCAGATCGTCGCTCGTAAAGTCCGTGCGGGCAACCGTCAGGCGGCTACGGATGCTGCCCGATCGGTCGAGAAGGTTGAGATCCTCGCTTTCGGCCTGCAGGCGGATCTGCCCGAAACGGCCCTGCGGCAATTCGGCGGCACTCAGCGCTGCTGTTGCATTAAAGCGTGCGGAAGAGGCCGCGCCCGTCAAGGTGAAGTTTATGCTTTCGAAAGAGAAACGGCTTTCTTCGCCGTTGATCGGCCAGACGAAATCGGCAGGACCGTTCACACCGACAAGGCCTGCGGTCAGGCTGTTGTCGCCTGTCGGATCCCAGGCGCCCTTGGCCGTCATCCTGACCGTTCCGGACGTCAGGTCGCCCCGTTCGATATCGACGCGGCCCGATGGAGCGTAGATGGCGGCAATGTTGATGTCTGTTGTTCCGCCGAACAACTGGCGAAATGCGGGAGGCAAGAGAGTTGCAAGCTGACCACCGCCGGTGATCTCCACTCTATGCCTGCCGTTCTCGACCAGTTTGTGAGTGCCGTTGACAGCGATCACCGGTACTCCGGCGACATTGCCCTGCAGCTTGCCGGCCCAATCGGAAAGCGGGCCTTCGCCGTCCAACGCCAGTTGAACGGCCGGAGCGCCCGGAAGCCGCAGGAGGCGAGCGAGCAAGCCGCCTTGCGGTTCAGCGACAGATGCTTTCAGCGTCAGGCGGTTTTCCGACGGTGCATAGACCACATCGGCAAAGGCCTTGGCATCCGGCTCATCCTTGCGCGTCGCTTGCAGATCCAGGGAAATATCCGGCCCGGTGGCGTCGATCGAGCCTTTGACAGACAATGAAAAATCCCTGCCCGAGAGGGCTTGCGAGAGATTGATGTCGGGCAAGTCGATCTGAGCAACCCGGACCCCCACCGGAAGCGGTGAGCCGGATGACCCGGAACTCGGTTGTGCTGTCGCTTTCGACGGTCTCGGCGGCCTGATCAGATTGACCGTCTCCGCGGAGACGCGCTCGGCGCGGAAAACACCGGTGACCAGCGCCGCCGGCGACCAGTCGATGTTTATACCGCCGATCTGCGCATAAGGGCCGGCATCATCTGAAAGCGTGATCGTATCGAGCCGCAAATTACCCGTTAGCAGACCTTCCGGCCGCGAAAACGTAATCTCGCGATCGGGGGTGGAGACGATCGAGGAAATGCGGTCGGCAGCAACGCGTCCGCCCACCGGCGTCAGCGCAACGAACAGGACAACGCCCAAGGCCATGACGAACAGGATCGCGACTGCGCCAAGCGCAGCCTTCAAGATCCATTTCAACAGGCGAACCATCAGCGTCATGCCTGCAACTTCACCTTTCCAAAAGCCTCTCAGAATGCCTGCCCGATGCCTGCATAAATACCGTATTGGCTGCCGCCGTCATACCGTTGCAGTGGAGTTGCAACGTCCAGCCGAAGCGACCCGAAAGGCGTGGCATATCTTACGCCGATCCCTGCACCAGCACGAATATCAGAAAAATCAGGCACGATTCCGGTCGAAACAGTGCCGACGTCGATAAACGGTACAATGCCCACCTTCTCTGACACTTTTACCCTCACTTCGAAAGATCCAAGTGCATAAGATCGCCCGCCGGTGGCTTCGCCGGCGCTGTTGTAGGGGGAGATTTCGCGATAAGCATAGCCGCGCACCGATCCTCCGCCTCCGGCGAAGAATCTGCGCGTCGCCGGAATAGTTTCAAGACCGTCGCCGCCGACAAGCGTTCCTGCGGCCAGACGGCCTGCAAGCACGATGCTGTCCTCCTCTCCGAAGCCGAGATAGCCGGAGATCGAGCCTTCGAACGAGGAGAAGATGGTTCCGTCGAGAACTTCGTAGCTCGGTTTCGCCGCAAGCGTGGCATGATAGCCTTCGGTCGGATCGAGCTTGTTGTCGCGGGCATCGCGTTCGAAGCTCAGCGGCACGCTGAGGGTGACATACTGGTTTTTGCCGAAGGCGTCATCGGTGTTGATCCACGCCACCTCGCCACCGCCCGTCAGCTTGTCCGTCTCATTGAGCTCATAGGCGATGGTGGCCGAATAGGTGACCGATTGCGCCTCATAGACGTCGGGTGTCTCGCTCTTCGCTTCCAGACGGGATTCGAAGGTAGCTTCCGGCACGAAAGCTCCGGGCTTGGTGAAGATGATACCGGCCGAATAATTGAAGGTGCTGACGTCGGTCGTCGCGCCGATTCCGGAGACCGATCCCTCGATGCGCAGCGATTCCGCCTCACCGAACAGGTTGCGATGCCCCCAGTAGCCTTCCAGGCCTGCGCCGTCGATCGAGGAATATTCCGCGCCGAAGCCAAAATAACGGTGTTTGCCCTCGGAAATTTCGATCGTCAGCGGCAGCGATCCGTCGGGAGCCAGCGCGTCGGCCTCGCGGATCGTCACGCTAGAAAAGACGCCGAGCTCGCGCAGGCGCTCGGAAGCCTTCTTCAACTGTTCGGGCGAATAGCGTTCGCGTTTGTCCAGCCGCGAATAGCGGCTGATGAAGGCGGCATCGACGGTCCGCGATCCCTTGACCGCGACCTCTCCAAAAGGAGCCACAGGTCCACCGACGGCGCCCATCACCACGTCGATCGTTTTTGTCCTGTGATCGGCGGTTACCTTCCGGTCTGTCAGCCTGGCGAGCGGACGCCCCTCGTTTTTCAGGTCGACAAGAAGTTGCTCGCCCGCCTTGAGAATGAGGCGCGAGCCGGCTTCGCCGCCCGGCACAAGGTCATACTTTTCCGGATCCCGCCCCACCGCATCGCCTTCGAAACGGACCGAGCCGAGCTTGAACACCGGGCCGGGATCGACACGCACGGCAACGGGAACCGGTGCGGAGTGATCGAAGGCGGGATTGGGCGGCAAGCGGTCGATGTCGGTGCCGGCGATAGAAATCTGTACGATGCCGCCGTAGCGGGCCTCCTCGAAAAGCACCGCGATGAGGCGCTTACGGTCCTCGCGCGCCTTGATCACGACGCCAAGATCGCCCGAAACGGGCTGTTTTTCATCGGTGACAAGCGAAGCGGCGTTTTCAAGCCGCTCCTTGAGGTCCTTGTCCGCATCTCCGGTCTGCAGGGTCGCATCGTAGCGGACGGGATCGATGACTTCGACGGTATCCTCGTTGTCGCCAAAGAGCGTTATGCCGAAAATCTTGAATGCGTATGCACTCCCCGCAAGCGGCGGACAGAACAGGAGGGCCGCCGCCAGCAGGACGGTGCCTGCTGCCTTCACCCTCGGGTCTTTCATCCGCCCAGTGCCTTTGTTCCGCATACGCAAATTTAACTGTCGCTTCCCCGGCGGAAGGCCCTCATAGCCCCCGACAAAGAAACCTATCTAACCGCAAAAGAGGAGACGGGGTACCCCTTGTCTGCCTTTCGTGATGATTTCATGAAAGAATAAGCCCCGGAAATTGCTCCGGGGCCACAGCCTTGGTTCCTACGGACGCTTGTTCAATAGCGGCGCGGGCAATCGTCAACATAGCGCCGACCGTAACGGTCGCGGTAGTAGCATTGGCCCGGCTGTTCGGCGACTGAGCCGATCAGCGCACCCGAAACGCCGCCGATCGCTGCCCCGACAGCGGCGCCACGTACGTTGCCGGTTGCAAGCCCACCGATTACGGCGCCGGATGCGGCGCCGATGCCGGCCCCCTGTTCGGTGGCAGTGCAGCTCGCGAGGGATACACCCACCATCAAAAGCACCATGGCCTTCTTCATAACTTCCTCCTTGTTTTCTTGTGACCCGGCTGTCGACACGATTGGGCATTTGCCTCGGTCAGTCGCCCGGCAGCCATCGGCGGGAACAATAAAGCGGAGCGCGCAGGAGTCCATACCGGGGCTTGTCGAGGTTCCCGATTTTTTCCTTGCTTCGCGGGTGCTTACCCGGGTTCCCTTACCGGAATCGAGGATCAAATAATTGCCGATCCCGTGGAAAGTAGCAGTTGATCCTCGCGGCAAAAGAGCAAATGATGTTCTGCGTGTCCGGGAGGGATACGAGGAGGAAATCGATGACGAAAGTGACGCTGACCGTGAATGGCCGCACGATGAGCGGCGAGTGCGAAGATCGCACGCTGCTCGTGCATTTCATCCGCGAAAAGCTTGGTTTGACCGGAACGCATGTGGGATGCGACACGACCCAATGCGGCGCGTGCGTTATCCATATGGACGGCCGTTCGGTCAAAAGCTGTTCCATCTTGGCCGTGCAGGCCTCAGGCTCCACGATCACGACAATCGAGGGTCTCGCCGGTCAAAGCGAATTGCATCCCGTCCAGGCGGCGTTCAAAGAGCATCACGGACTGCAATGCGGCTTTTGTACGCCCGGCATGGTGATGACCGCGGTCGACATGATCAACCGCCATGGCGGCAGCCTGACTGAGGAGAAGGTCCGGGCCGAGCTCGACGGCAATATCTGTCGGTGCACCGGCTACCACAACATCGTCAAGGCCATCCTGGCCGCCGATGCTGAAATGGCGTCGGGTCGACAAGCTGCGGAATAACGACGTCGGATTGGAGTAGTGATGCGGCTTCCGGCTCCCTCAGGGGTGCCGCCGCTTACACTTCCTCGCGCGATAAATTGCTAATTCGCTATTCATTCATTTCTGGAGGAGATGAAAATGGGTGTTGAAGGAATCGGAGCACGCGTAACCCGCAAGGAGGACAAGCGCTTCCTGACCGGCAAGGGCCGCTACACGGATGACATGACCGTTCCCGGCATGAAATATGCCTATTTCGTCCGCAGCCCGCATGCGCATGCCAAGATCGTGAACATCGACGTCAGTGCCGCGAAATCCATGCCCGGCGTCATCGATGTGCTGGACGGCAGGCAGCTTCAGGCCGACGGCATAGGCAACCTCATCTGCGGCTGGATGATCCATTCGAAGGACGGGTCGCCGATGAAGATGGGCGCGTGGCGTCCGCTGGCCGTCGACACGGTGCGTTATGTCGGCGATGCCATAGCGATCGTGGTGGCGGACTCTTCCGGGGAGGCAAGGGATGCGGCCGAAGCCGTCGTTATCGATTATGAAGTGCTCCCTGCGGTGGCGGATGTTGCCGCCGCCATGCAGGCAGGCGCTCCCCAAATCCACCCCGAAGCTCCCGGCAATCTCATTTACGACTGGCAGATCGGTGATTCCGATGCGGCAGACAGGGCGATCGCCGCGGCCGCGCATGTGACCGAGATTGACATCGTCAACAACCGTCTTTCGCCGAACCCGATGGAGCCGCGTGCGACACTCGGCATCTACGATTCGGCCGAAGATCACTATACCTGCTACACCACCAGCCAGAATCCACATGTGGCGCGCCTGGTGATGAGCGCCTTTTATAACGTTGCTCCGGAAAACAAGCTGCGGGTCATCGCGCCGGATGTCGGCGGCGGCTTTGGCTCCAAGATCTATATCTACCCCGAAGAGATCGTCTGTCTCTGGGCGTCCAAGAAGACAAACGTGCCGGTAAAATGGACATCGGACCGCACCGAGGCCTTCCTGACCGATGCCCATGGCCGCGACCATATCTCCAAGGTCAAAATGGCTTTCGATGCAGATCACCGGATCACTGCGCTGAAGGTCGATACGATCGCCAACCTCGGCGCCTATATGTCGCTCTTCTCCTCGGCCGTGCCGACCTATCTCTATGCGACGCTGCTCTCCGGGCAATACGCGATCCCGGCAATCCACGCCAACGTGCGCACCGTCTACACCAATACGGTGCCTGTCGATGCCTATCGTGGCGCGGGCCGACCCGAGGCGACCTACCTGCTCGAACGGACCATGGAGACGGCAGCCCGTGAGCTTGGGCTGTCGCCGGCGGAACTTCGGCGGAAGAATTTCATCCGGTCCTTCCCCTACCAGACGCCAGTCATCATGAACTACGACGCCGGCAACTATGAGGCATCGCTTGATGCCGCCATGCAGGCGGCCGACTGGAACGGGTTTGCAGCCCGGCGATCGGAGGCGCAAGCGCGCGGCAAAAGACGTGGCATCGGCATGAGCTGTTACATTGAAGCTTGCGGTATCGCCCCTTCGGCTGCAGTGGGTTCATTGGGCGCCGGCGTCGGCCTCTGGGAATCGGCCGAAGTGCGTGTCAACGCGGTCGGCACGATCGAGGTGCTGACGGGATCGCATAGCCATGGCCAGGGCCACGAGACCACCTTCGCGCAGCTTGTAGCCAGCCGTCTCGGAGTGCCGATCGAAAGCATCAATATCGTCCATGGCGACACGGACAAGGTACAGATGGGCATGGGCACCTATGGCTCTCGCTCCGGTGCAGTCGGCATGTCGGCCATCGTCAAGGCGCTCGACAAGGTCGAGGCCAAGGCGAAGAAGATCGCGGCCCACCTGATGGAGGCGGACGAGAGCGACATCGTCATCGAAAACGGCGAACTCAAGATCGCCGGCACCGACAAGACACTCCCCTGGTTCCAGGTGGCGCTGGCCGCCTATACCGCCCATAACCTGCCGTCGGGCATGGAGCCGGGGCTGAAAGAAACGGCCTTTTACGATCCGTCCAACTTCACCTTCCCGGCCGGCTGCTACATTGCGGAAGTGGAAGTGGATCCGGAAACGGGTGAAACGGACATCATCCAGTTCGTGGCTGCCGACGACTTCGGCAATATCATCAACCCGCTGATTGTCGAGGGACAGGTGCATGGCGGACTGGCGCAGGGGATCGGCCAGGCGCTGCTCGAAGGCGTCCATTATGATGAGAACGGCCAGCTTCTGACCGCAAGCTTCATGGATTACGCCATGCCGCGGGCCGACGATCTGCCGTCGTTCAAGCTGTCGCACCAGAATACGCCATGTCCCAGCAATCCGCTCGGGATCAAGGGTTGCGGCGAGGCCGGTGCGATCGGTTCACCGCCGGCCCTTATCAACGCGATCACGGATGCGATCGGCACCAACAGGCTCACGATGCCCGCCACTTCGATGAAGGTGTGGCAGGCAATGCACGCGGCTCACTGAGGAGGAAGAGAGATATGTATGCAACCAGCTATCATCGCGCTTCTTCCGTGGAAGATGCCGTCCAGCTTCGGTCCGCCCATGAGGAAGGTAAATACCTTTCCGGCGGTATGACGCTGATCTCGACCATGAAGCAGCGGCTTGCCGCGCCAAGCGATCTGATCGACCTTCGCCACATTCCGGCGCTTCGAGGAATTTCGATCGAAGGCCGCCGGGTGAAGATCGGGGCCGCGACGCCGCATGCGGATGTCGCCGCCTCGCGGGAGCTTCGTGCCCTATGCCCCGCAATTTGCGATCTCGCCAGCCATATCGGCGATCCGCATGTTCGTCATATGGGCACGATCGGCGGCTCGATTGCCAATAACGATCCGGCTGCCGACTATCCGGCCGGTCTGCTGGGGCTTGGCGCCACCATCGTCACCGACCGCCGATCGCTCTCTGCCGACGATTTCTTCGTCGGTCTCTTCGAGACTGCATTGGAGGAAGGAGAAATGGTGACGGCCGTCACGTTCGACGCGCCGGAAAAGGCAGGTTATGCCAAGTTCAACAATCCGGCTTCACGGTTTGCGATGACCGGCGTCTTTGTCGCGAAGACCGCTTCAGGTGTACGTGTGGCGGTCACCGGCGCAGGCTCGGATGGGGTATTTCGTCATCCGGGCTTCGAGCAGGCTCTTGCCTCCAACTGGTCGGCCGATGCGTTGGCAAACATTTCCGTCGACCCGTCCAACCTGCTGTCGGATCTGCATGCGAATTCGGAATACCGGGCAAACCTCGTGAAAGTCATGGCAAAGAGGGCAATTGCTGCAGCCGGCTGAGGCGAATCGAGGCGAGAAAATCAGCGAGGAGAAGAGACAAAGCCGCTCTTCTCCTCGCTACTTGACGTGGATCAATTATCACGCTTTCGATATCGCTTAGGTTCTCCTTGGAATAATTCAAAAAAACGGGCCTTTTTGCCGCAGGTCGGTTTTATTCGCGCTTGGCGGGGTTGACGAAAAGCGCGGCTGAAATCAAAACCGAGGCAGGTTCTGGAGTGAGACATGGATTTCGAGGCATTTTTCAAGAGCGAACTGGACGCCCTTCATACGGAAGGACGGTATCGTGTGTTCGCCGATCTCGAACGGCATCGCGGTAATTTTCCGCGCGCGACGCGCCATACTCCGGATGGTCCGAGAGAAGTTACGGTCTGGTGTTCCAACGACTATCTCGGCATGGGCCAGCATCCAGCCGTGATCGAAGCGATGAAAGAGGCGATCGATCACTGTGGCGCGGGTGCGGGAGGCACCCGGAATATCTCTGGTACGACCCACTATCATGTTCTTCTCGAGCAGGAGCTTGCAGACCTGCACGGCAAGGAAGCCGGCCTGATCTTCAATTCCGGCTATATGTCGAACTGGGCGACGCTCGGCACGCTTGGCCAGAAGATCCCGGGGCTTATCATTTTCTCCGATGCGCTGAACCACGCATCGATGATCGAGGGGATTCGGCACGCCAAGTGCGAGCGCGTCATCTGGAAGCACAATGATCTCAACGATCTGGAAGCCAAGCTGGCGGCCGCGGATCCCAATGCGCCGAAGCTGATCGCTTTCGAATCCGTCTACTCGATGGACGGCGATATCGCTCCCATCAAGGAAATCTGTGATCTCGCCGACAAATACGGCGCGATGACCTATCTCGATGAGGTTCATGCCGTCGGCATGTACGGCCCGCGCGGCGGCGGCATCGCCGAGCGCGAAGGTCTGATGGATCGCCTGACGGTCATCGAAGGCACGCTCGGCAAGGCGTTCGGCGTGATGGGCGGTTACATCGCCGCATCGGCCGCGCTCTGCGACTTCATTCGGTCCTTTGCCTCCGGCTTCATCTTCACCACCGCCCTTCCGCCGACGCTGGCAGCCGGGGCGCTGGCCTCCATCCGGCATCTCAAGGCAAGCCCGTTCGAGCGGGTTCGCCACCAGGATCGGGTCCGCAAGCTGCGCACGCTGCTCGACCAGCGCGGTATTCCGCATATGCACAATCCGAGCCACATCGTGCCGGTCATGGTCGGCGATGCTGCAAAGTGCAAATGGATCTCGGATATCCTGCTCGACACCTGCGACATCTATGTCCAGCCGATCAACTATCCGACGGTGCCGCGCAAGACCGAGCGCCTGCGCATCACCCCGACGCCGCTGCATTCGGATGCCGATATCGAGCATCTGGTGGGTTCGCTGCACCAGCTCTGGTCGCGTTGCGCGCTCGCCCGTCACGTCGCCTGACCGATCTGAAGTCTGGATAAACGAATGGCCGCTTATGCGGCCATTTCCATTCCGGCGATGATTTCGCTAGCGCGGCGCCTTGCCTCGTCATCGGCTGCGAAGACCTCGTCCATGCTGCGTGCCGCTCCGTGGCCCTGCATTACCTCCATCACCTTTTCGGCCACATCCGCCATGCTCAGGAAGCCGATACGTCCTGCGCAGAAGGCATGGAAGGCGATTTCCTCCGCCGCGTTCAGCACCGCTCCCTGGACCCCGCCACGCTGCAACGCCGTCCGCGCGAGCCTCAAGGCCGGGAACCTCACCTCATCGGGAGCCTCGAAATCCAGCCTCGCCAGCTTAGCGAAATCCAGCCGCTCGACATCGAGTTTCGGTCGATCTGGATAGGTAAGCGCATAGCCGATGGCAGTGCGCATGTCGGGGCAGCCGAGCTGCGCCAGCACGGATCCGTCGGTGTAGCCCACCATCGAATGGATCACCGACTGCGGATGAACGATCACTTCGATCTGGTCGGGGCGAAGGTTAAACAGATGTTTCGCCTCGATCATTTCGAGCGCCTTGTTGAACATCGAGGCGCTGCCGATCGAGATTTTCAGGCCCATCGACCAATTGGGATGCGCACGGGCAACTTCGGCCGTCACGCCGGCCATCTGTTCGCGCGTCCAGGTGCGGAACGGGCCACCGGACGCCGTCAGCACGATGCGCTCGACAGCGTGATGCTGGTCATCCTCCAGCGATTGAAAAATGGCACTGTGCTCGCTGTCCACCGGGATCAGCCGGCCGCCACCTTCGGCAACCGCTCCGACGAAGAGTTCGCCGGCCGAGACGAGGCATTCCTTGTTGGCGAGAGCGATATCGGCTCCCCGTTTTGCAGCTGCCAGCGTCGGAGCAAGGCCGGCGGTGCCGACGATCGCGGCCATGACCCAGTCGGATTGACGCGCGCCTGCCTCGATCAACGCCTCACGGCCGGCCGCAATCTCGATGCCGGTGCCGGAGAGCGCATCTTTCAATGCGGCATAATGCGTTTCGTCGGCGGTCACGGCAAACTTGGCGCCGCAGCTTTTTGCCTGCGCGGCCAGAAGCGGGATATTGGCGTTGCCGGTGATTGCCACGACCTCAAAAGCGTCGAGCCCGCCAAGCTGATCTACCACGTCGAGCGTGTTGACGCCGATCGAACCTGTCGAGCCGAGGATGCTGATGCGACGTTTGCCGGTTTCGGCCATGATCTTTCCTGTTTTACTAAACTGCCGCTGGTCTACAAGCGAAAGTCGCGGCTCACAAGAGCAGGCTTGATTTCAGGCCCGGCCGCGACCACGTGCAGCTTGATGCTTTCCATACTTTCGGGTGAAACAGGGCGATGAATCAGATGCGAGACATCCAGACGACATGCGTCATTGCAGGGGCAGGGCCGGCGGGGCTGATGCTGGGTTTCTTGCTGGCACGAGCGGGCGTGGATGTCGCGGTCGTCGAAAAGCACGGCGATTTCCTTCGCGACTTCCGGGGCGACACCATTCATCCCTCGACGCTGGAGGTCATGCACGAGCTCGGTATTATCGAAGAGTTTCTGAAGCTGCCGCATACGCGGGCGCCGAAACTTTCCGCGGAAATGGGCGGCCGCACGGTCATCATTGCCGATTTCTCCCGCCTGCCGGTCAGGAACCGCTTCATCGCCTTCATGCCGCAATGGGATTTCCTGAATTTCATGGCTGCCCAGGCGCAGCACTTCCCGAACTTCCGACTGATCATGCAGGCGAAGGTGGCGGGTATTCTGGAAGAGCGGGGCAAAGTCGTCGGCCTGGAAGTCGAGACGCCGGAAGGAAAGTTCAATATTCATTCGCATCTGGTCGTCGGCGCGGACGGCCGCAATTCCGTGGTGCGGGAAAAGGCCGGGCTTGCCGTCGAGAGTTTCGGTATACCGAGCGAAGTCGTCTGGATGAAACTCTCCAAGCAGCCGGGTGATCCGAACCAGGTAATGGGGCATGCCGGCCCGCGCCAGGGTTTTGTGCTGATCGACCGTGGCGATTATTGGCAGTGCGGATATGTCATCCGCCGCGGAGCTTTTGCGGAAATCCGCGAGAGAGGTCTCGAGGCCTTCCGCCAGATGGTGATCGACGTGTCGCCGCTGCCGGCCGATCGCATGCAGGAAATCGGCAGTTTCGACGACACAAGCCTGCTGACGGTGCGGATCGATCGGCTGAAGCAGTGGTGGCGTCCCGGCCTTCTCTGCATCGGCGATGCAGCCCACGCCATGTCGCCGATCGGCGGCGTCGGCGTCAACCTGGCCATTCAGGACGCGGTCGCTGCCGCCAATATCCTATCCGAGCCCCTTCGCAACAGCCGTCTATCCGATGGAGATCTGGCGGCGGTCGAGAAGCGCCGCAGCTTCCCCACCAGGGCGACGCAAAAACTGCAACTGATGATGCGCAGCAGCCGGCGCAGCGATCAGGCGGACGAGCAGAAACGCCAAGGCCCGCCCGCCTTCATCCGCAGCATCGCGCGTTGGCCCGCACTTGCCCATCTCGCCGGCCGTCTGATCGGGCTCGGCTTCCGGATGGAACACGTCCGGCCGCGCTGATGTGGCCTACTTCTTGACGCCCATGACCTCGGCGCAGCGCGAGAGGCTGAAGCCTTCGCCATCCGTATCATTCGTCGCGCGCAGCATGCGGATCGATTTGTCCGGCCCGGTGGTGATCTGAAGTTCGCAGAAGAGTTCTTCCGTGCGGGCCGGGGAAACCAACTGCGGCGCTACCGGCTGACCCGAAATGCCGAAAGACGAGCTTTTGGTGGTCGTGACGGTGCTTCCGTCAGCCTTCTTGTGCGTCTCGGTCGTCGTGCGGGTGACCCGGTTGGCGTCCTGGTTGGCCGGTTGCGGTGTCTGGTATTGAGCTGGGACATAACGCGTCGTCTGACCGCCGACCCAGGTATAGATCGTACCACCGTCATTCAAAGGAAAGGAAGAGACCGGCGGGCCGTAATAGGTAAAGAAGGAATCGACCGGCTGGCCGATCCATTTTGACTGGATCGCCTTATTGGCTTCTTCGGTCGTCGTGCAACCGGCGATGACAACGGCCAGCACACCCAGCGCAGCCGCGCGGGAAAAACTCAGTTTCATTGATTGACAGCCCCCTTGAGTAATCTGCCGCTACCCCACATGCGGCAGCAGGATTTTTATGGTCGGTTAACCTTTCATGCAATCCGGCGCCGGCCAGCTACGGAGGATGTCCACAGGCAGGAGAGCAACCTTTCAACCTGTGCCTCGTTGAGACGAAAGCGAGGTTTGAGGTCCGTCATGTTCATGCTGGGAAGAATGTTAACGATGGCGATGGCGCTCCTCGGCGGCATCTTCTTTTCGCAGGCCCCTGAATTCGCGCAGCAATACCGGCAAAGGATCGGAGGGGCGCTGGACGAACTGAAGATCCTGATTTCCGAGTTCGACGCCCAGGCCAATCATGCCGGTCTGGATCGGCAGGCCGCGCTCAATATCTATTCCGCTTCGCCGGAGACATTTCTCCGGCGTCAGGGCGAGGCGATGCGGCGCACTTTTGCGCGTTATGAGGTGCTGGCAGAGCAGCAGCACGAGCTTATGCTTGCGCCGCCGCTGAGGAGGCCGTTCGTGGTGCTGCAACGGCCGGATTCCACCACTTTCGCCAACGCCTGGCGCGACTTCGTTCCGGCGGTACCGGTAGATATGGCAGGCTTGATCTGGGCGGGCGGGGGATTGTTCTGCGGCTGGGTGGCTGCAATTCTATTCGGCATGATCGGTCGCGGTACGGTGCGGCTGGCGCGACCGAAGCGGATTTCGCAAGGCCCCGCTGCGGTATTCTGACCGGCCACGTGAAAAGCTGCGAATCACTTCCTTGTCGCGGGAAGGGACCATACTTCGGGTGGCGCCATAACCATCTGGGTGCTCGAAACGCTGGCGAGCTGCGGCCGTTGAAGCGGAACGGGGGCTTGCAGCGGCAGCGTCAGATCGTCTGCTTCTGCCACGAGGCTTGCCTGCTGGACATCATTGACGGCCATCAGTGCCGGCGATGTGGAAAGATGAGGCGCGAAGCTCAGGATATATTCATCCGCCGGCTTGGGTGCGGGGGTCTGCAACTCGCCGTCGTCGCCGCGTTTCTCGTAGAAGGCATTCCCGCCGGCGACGGTGACGTAGTGCATGTTGTCATAGGGAAATCTCAGTCCCTCGCGATGAAAGAACATCGCCTCCTTCACCTGAGGATTGCGCTCGCCGCGAAGGATGGCGTCAGCGGCCTCATCCAGCTCGACCGCCGCCTGTTCCTTGAGTGGGCGCGTCATCACGCCGGGTGCAAACTGCCTTTCCTGACCGACAACGCCGCAGATGGTGTCCGGATAAGCTCCCGACGTCAGGCGGTTCATCACCACGGTACCGACCGCCATCAGCCCGTCTCGGCTCGACCGTTTCGATTCGAAATACATGGCGCGTTTCAGGCATTCACGGTCCGATGCCGTGTAATTGTAGAGCTTCTTCTTCGGGATATTGCCAATGGGAGCGGAAGTCTTGACGGTCTCGCTCTTGATCGCGGACGTGGTCTGGGACGAGGTACAACCTGCCAGAAAAACGATTCCGATTAGGAAAACCGCCCTTCGAAAAAGGGAGTATTCAATCGCCGCCATGAGCGTCCCCGCCATCGTATGTTCACAAATCATTTCGGCGTGAAAGATTTGCCTCAAACGCCGCATTCGATCAAGACTAATCTATAGGGGCGGAAAAGGTTAATAAATCCTTGCGCCCGAGGCGGGGACCGATGAGCGGAAGGCCGGGAACGGGGAGATCGCATGGACCGTGTTGAAATGGTGATCCCAGATGGATTCGAACCATCGGCCTCAGGATTAGGAATCCTGCGCTCTATCCTGCTGAGCTATGGGACCACTTGGGGAACTCCATACAAAAGGTGAGGCGTTAAGCCAAGCCTTTTGTCTCACTCATTCCGTAAGCCGCTGTTCGACCAGCCGAACCCAGTAGGAGATGCCGAAGGGGATCGCTTCGTCGTCGAAGTCGTAATGCGGGTTATGAAGGGCAGCCGTATCGCCGTTGCCGATGAAGATAAAGGCGCCGGGCCGGCGCTTCAGCATGAACGCAAAGTCTTCGCCGGCCATGCTGGGGTCGACATTCGCGTCTATGTTGGAAGCACCCACCACATCGGTCGCAACCCGGATCGCATGTTCGGTTTCCTGGTCGTGGTTGACGGTCACTGGGCACCTGCGTTCGTATTCGATGGCCGCTTCCGCGCCATGGGCACTGACGATGCCGTCGACGATCTGTCGGATCCTCGTCTCGGCGAGATCGCGCGTCTCTTCGCTGAGCGTTCGCACCGTACCCCAGAGCGTCGCTTGGTCGGGAATGATGTTATGGGTCGTGCCGGCATCGAAACGGGTTACCGAAATGACGACCGAACGGACTGGATCGGCATTGCGTGCGGCAATCGCCTGCAGACTGCCGACGAGTTGCGAACCGATGAAGATCGGGTCGACGGTCCGGTGCGGCTGGGCGGCATGGCCGCCGCGGCCGTTGATGGTGATGGTAAAGCGGTCGGGTGCTGCCATGATGCCGCCTTTGCGGATGGCGAACTGGCCGAGCGGGATTCCGGGCATGTTGTGCATGCCATAGACTTCCTCGATGCCGAAGCGCTCCATCATGCCGTCCTCGATCATCGCCAGCGCGCCGGCACCGCCTTCTTCGGCTGGCTGGAAGATCAGGGCGACGGTGCCGTTGAAGTTTCGGGTTTCGGCGAGATATTTCGCCGCACCGAGCAGCATGGAAGTGTGCCCGTCGTGGCCGCAGGCATGCATCCTGCCAGCAGTCTTCGAAGCCCACGGCCTGTCGGTCAATTCCTTAAGGGGAAGCGCATCCATGTCGGCGCGCAGCCCGATTGTGCGACCTCCGGGGCCCTTGCCGCGGATGATGCCGACGACACCGGTGCGGCCTATTCCCGTGACGATCTCGTCAACGCCGAATTGCTTCAGCTTCGCGGCGACAAAGGAAGCCGTATTTTCGACTTCGTAAAGGATTTCAGGATTTTCGTGAAGATATCGCCGCCACTCGCTGACTTCGCCCTGAAGTTCGGCGGCCCGGTTCAAAATTGGCATAATGTTCCCTGTTCTAGTTACTCACGCGGATATGAATCGTCCTCCCCCGAAGATAGTGCCCATCGTGATTGACGCAATCAATCTTCTTTGCCATTGCTTGGCCACATAGGCCGCATATGCGCCACACTCGTTAAGCTGTTCGAACGAGGGATGATCTTGCCGATTTCTTGCATCCGCTCCGGGGCTTCCGCCCGGATGATCTCAACTGTGGTGGCCTTCGGCCTTCTTGCGTCCGCCGGAAGTGCCGCGGCCAATCCGAAGATGGTGGTCGATGTCAGGACCGGCCGTGTGATCGCCCACGAGGACGCCTTCCGCAAATGGTATCCGGCATCGCTGACCAAGCTGATGACGGCCTATGTCACCTTCAAGGCGCTGAAGAGCGGGAAGCTTGCGCTGGATACGCCGGTTATCATGAGCAAGAAGGCGACGGATCAGCCGGCGAGCAAGATGTATTTCAAGCCCGGCTCCAAGCTGACCATGGATAGCGCGCTGAAGATCCTGCTCGTGAAATCGGCAAATGATATCGCCGTCGCTGTTGCCGAAACGGTCGGCGGTTCAGTCGATCAGTTCGTCGCTCTGATGAACAGCGAAGCGGCGCGCCTCGGCATGAACTCGACACGGTTCATCAATCCTCACGGCTTGCCGGGCAAAGGGCAATACACCACCGCCCGCGATCTTGCGGTGCTGGCGTTGCAGCTCAAGCGCGAATTCCCCGAATATCAGGGTTACTTCTCCCTGGAGGGGATCAGCACCGGCAAGAAGGACTATCCGAACTACAATACCCTGATCGGGCGGTTCGACGGTGCCGACGGCATGAAGACCGGCTTCATCTGCGCCTCGGGCTTCAACCAGGTTTCCTCTGCGACGCGCGACGGGCGTACGGTGATCTCCGTCGTTCTGGGGGCTGACAGCCTTGCGGGACGTGCGGACGATTCGGCCAACCTCCTGCAGCAGGGGCTCATGGCCTCGTCTGCCGAAGGCGTGCCGCTGTCGTCGCTTGCACCTTACGGCAATACGGCGGCAGTCACCGATGTCAGCGCCGAGATCTGCAACCCGAAAGCAGCCAAGGTGCGGAGCGAGAACCGCGACGACGCCGGTCGAACGGTGCTGCATTCGCCTTATATCCACGAGATGACCCGGCCGCCGGTCTACAGCTTCGCGGGGCTTATTCCCGGAAGCGAGCAGGTCGCCTCGACCGTGGGCGCAAACGAGATCGCGAATGTGCCGATCCCGCAGCCACGCCCGACTTTCTGAGCATTGGAATAGATCATGTCTTCTGCCCGCAACCGAATTCCGGTTTCCATCCTCACCGGTTTTCTCGGTGCCGGAAAGTCGACGCTTCTCAACCGTATCCTGAAGGACCCGGGCACCAGCGGCACGGCCGTCATCATCAATGAATTCGGCGAGGTCGGCATAGACAACTTTCTCGTCGAAGCGTCTGGCGATGCGCTGGTGGAACTTTCCAACGGCTGCCTCTGCTGCACGGTCCGCGGAGAACTCGTCGATACGCTTGCCTATATGATGGACGGCATCCAGACGGGCCGCCTGAAGCTGATCCGCCGGGTGGTGATCGAGACGACCGGTCTTGCCGATCCGGCGCCGGTCATGCAGTCGGTTATGGGCAACCCGGTCATTGCGCAGAACTTCGAGCTCGACGGCGTCATCACGGTAGTCGACGCGGTGAATGGGCTTTCGACGCTCGACCGTCACCCGGAGGCGGTGAAACAGGCCGCCGTGGCAGACCGGTTGGTCATTTCAAAGCTTTCCATGGCCGATGCGGCTGAGATCGGTGCTCTCAAGGCGCGGCTGGCGGCCCTCAATCCGCGCGCGCCGATGATGGATGGCAACAGCGAGGGAGCCGGCGTGGCGGCCATTCTCGAGAACGGCCTCTATGATCCGGCCACCAAGATCGCCGACGTGGACCGCTGGCTGCGCGACGAATTGGCGAACGACGATCACGGCCATGACCACCATGATCACGGTCACCATGAACACGATCATCATCATGGGCACGGTCACCACCATCATCACGATGTAAACCGTCACGGCGACGACATCCGCTCGTTCTCAATCATTCACGACAAGCCGATCGATCCGATGGCGATCGAGATGTTCACCGATCTTTTGCGTTCGGCGCATGGCGAAAAGCTTCTCAGGATGAAAGCCGTCGTGGCGCTGTCCGACAATCCGGACCGGCCGCTCGTGCTGCACGGCGTGCAGAGCGTTTTCCATCCGCCGCAGCGTCTGGCGAAATGGCCTGCGGGATCCGACCGACGCACCCGGATGGTGCTGATTACGCAAGGGTTGCCGGAAACGTTCGTTTCGGATCTCTTCGCCGCCTTCACCGGTCAGCCGCGCATCGACCGCCCCGACCGTGCGGCGCTGGAAGACAACCCGCTCGCCGTGCCTGGTATGCGCATATAGGGCGTCAACCCTTGCGGATCAGAAAGCGATGACCGGTTTCGGTCTTTTCCGAACGGATGATCTGGTGGCCTTCCTGGCTGCAGAAATGCGGGATGTCGATCCCGGCAAGCGGGTCGGTGGTCTCGATCAGGAGTTCGGTGCCGCTGTGCATTTCCTTGAGCCGGCGCCGGGTCTTCAGCACGGGCAGTGGACACTTCAGGCCTCTCAGATCATAGAGGCCTTCGGTCGCCACGCTCACTCCTTGCTCCAGAACTTCCAGAACGGCTTCTTCTTCTCCTCGGTGATCGGGGGAGCCGCATAGGCAAGCGGGTTCTGTGCGGGAATCGGAACCGTGGTTGTGGTGCCCTGAGCAGAAGCGACGGTCGCAGTGGAGGCCGGTGCGTTGTCGCCCGGTACGCGATCCTGCTTCATGCGCTCGGCGGCAGTCGCAGCGCGCGGCGAAGGAGCGGCGGACGCAAGCACGGTATTGGCAGGCTTCGGCTGGGCCGCTGCCATCCGCTTTTCCATCATTTCCTTGAATTCTGCTTCGCTCATCAGCTTGCCGGCCTCAAGCGACGTGCCGGTCGGCGCATAAGCAAGCTCGCGGCCCTTGCGCTTGGCGGCAACCACTGCCTTGCGTTCGGCTTCCGTCGGCTCATACCAGACCTTGCCCTCGAACTTGTCGATGGCTTTCTGGTAGGCGACCTCGTAGGTCTTGCCGTAGGATGTCAGAGCGCTTGCAAGCGCCGGCGGTGTGGACATCGGCGGGCAGGCCGCGGCAGCCGGGCCGAACTTGCCGTCACCGTCAAGCTGCTGGTTGAACACATATTTTTTCTCGCAGACGGCCACTTCCGGCGGGCGTTTGGTGACTTCGAAATGGTCGTAGCCTGCCTTCACCATCTTCCAGAAATCGTAATTCGGATTGTCGCGGTGACGTGCCATGTTTTCCGCCGTCATCCGGAAGGGGAAGGCCTGAAGCTGCACCGTGGTCTGGCCGCCCTTGAACGCATCGCGGGCAAATGCGTAGATTTCCAGAACCTGCTCGTCGGTCATGGAATAGCAGCCGGACGACGAACAGGCGCCATGGATCATCAGGTTCGATCCGCTGCGGCCGTTTGCCTGGTCATAGCGGTTGGGAAATCCGGTATTGATGGCGAGATAATATTTCGAGTTCGGGTTCAGGTGCGCCGGCGTCAGGTTGTAGAAACCTTCAGGCGCCTGACGGTCGCCTTCCTTGACTTTCGGACCCAGCTTCCCGGACCAGGCGCATATCTGATAGCTGGCGATCACGTCGAAGCGATTGTCGGCCTTCGCCTTCCAGACCTCCAGCACCCCTTCTTCCTTGAAGATGCGGATCATGATCGGCGAATTGCGCGGCATGTTCTTCTTCTGCATTTCCGCAACGATGCGGGAAGGCAGAGGCTGTTCGACCTTGTTCTTGACGCTCTTGAGGTCAATACTTGCGGAATCGAGCGTGTCATTGCAGCCCGTTAGGGCGGTCGCGACGAGAAAGGCGAGAGCGATGTGTTTCAGGCGCATCGAGACGGACCACATGAACTTGGAACGTTTACCGGGTTCGGTACTGGCTACAATCAATAAAGCGGTAAGCTTTACATCTTCTTAACCGCTTCGATCCGCCTGTCTAGAGAAACCGTCCCAGTTTCACTGTTATCAGCAATATGGCTAAATTTGGCTGTTTCGGCGAGAAACGTCGACAGATCAGAGGTTGCGGCCGATATCGAGGAACTTTTGCCGGCGTGCGGCTCTCAATTCCTCGCCCGAAAGCCTGCTCATGTCCTGAAGCGCCGAAGCGATCACCGTGCCGGTTGCTGCAATCACCGTGTCGGGCTCGCGATGCGCGCCGCCGACGGGTTCTGGGATGATCTCGTCGATGATGCCGAGAGCCTTCAAGTCTTCGGCGGTTATCTTCATGTTCGTCGCAGCCTCGCGGGCACGGGTCGAATCGCGCCAGAGAATAGAGGCGGCACCTTCAGGAGAAATGACCGAATAGATCGAATGTTCGAGCATGTAGACGCGGTTGCCGGTGGCGATGGCGATCGCTCCGCCGGAGCCGCCCTCGCCGATAACAATGGAAATCATCGGAACCTTGACGGCAAGGCACATCTCGGTGGAGCGGGCGATTGCTTCCGCCTGGCCGCGCTCTTCGGCGCCGACCCCGGGATAAGCGCCGGCAGTATCCACCAGCGTGATCACGGGCAGGCCGAAGCGGTCGGCCATTTCCATGACGCGGATCGCCTTGCGATAACCTTCCGGGCGAGGGCTGCCGAAATTGTGCTTGAGGCGCGTCTTGGTGTCATGGCCTTTTTCCTGGCCGATGACGGCGACCGGCATGCCGTTGAATCGGGCAAGGCCGGACTGGATGGCGGCGTCCTCGCCGAAATTGCGATCGCCCGCAAGCGGCGTGAAATCGGTAAACAGCTTTGCGGCGTAGTCGACGAAGTGAGGGCGCTGCGGATGGCGCGCGACCTGTGTTTTTTCCCAGGCGCCAAGCTTGGCGTAGATTTCCCTGGTCGCTTCCCTGACCCGGCTTTCGAGCCTGCCGATCTCTTCGGACGTATCGATGCTCTCGTCTTCCGAGGCAAGCTTTTTGAGCTCGTGGATTTTTCCTTCGAGGTCAGAGATTGGCTTTTCGAAATCGAGATAGGTCTGCATGAGATCCGGTTTCCGGTTGTTTATCTCGGGAACAAGAGGGTCCCCAATTTCGGTTTGGCGCCTCTAATCCCGGTTTTTGGCCTGTTTTGCAAGAGGGTGATGCGTTTCGACCAGTTCGCGCAGCCGTTCTTCCAATACATGCGTATAGATTTGCGTGGTGGAAATGTCTGAATGTCCAAGCAACTCCTGTACCACGCGAAGGTCCGCTCCGTTCTGCAAAAGATGGCTGGCAAAGGCATGGCGCATCACATGCGGGGAGATTGCGGCGGCTCTAAGTCCCGCCCGCGCGGCGAGCGCCTTGAGATCGCGGGCGAAAACCTGTCGCGGAAGATAGCCTTCCTTGCCGGCGGAAGGGAAAAGCCAGGGGCTGCTGCCGGTCTTTGCGAGGGAGGCCTGGCGGAAACCGCTATAGGTCTTGAGGGCGGCGATGGCGGCGCGGGAGAGCGGGACCAGACGCTCCTTGTTGCCTTTTCCCTTGATGATGAGGAACCGGCCTTCCTGATCCAGGACTTTTGCCGGCAGCGATACCAGTTCACTGACGCGCATGCCGGTGGCATAGAGAAGTTCGAGCAGCGCCAGCATTCTGACGCGGGAAAGCTGATCCGGTGCAGGGTCGGCTGCCTCCTTGGCCGCAAATTCGAGCAGCCGTGTTACCTCGCCCTCGCCCATCGTTTTCGGCAACGTCCGGCCTTTTTTGGGCGCGTCGAGGATTGCCGTCGGATCATCGCCCCGCAAGCCCTCCGCATAAAGGAACTTGTAGAATTGCCGCATGGCGGAGAGCCGTCTTGCCTGGGAGGATGCAGCAAAACCCTGTTTGCTGAGGTGGGTGAGATAGGCTGCGAGGTTATTGCTTGCCGCAGTCAGCGGAGAAGTCCCGATCACCGCCAGGAAGGAATGGAGGTCTTCGAGGTCGCGTTCATACGAAGCCAGCGTGTTGCCGGCAGCCCCCCTCTCGGCGCTCATCATTTCGAGAAAGGCTTCGATGTGGGCGGCGGAGAGATCGACCATCGCTGTCTTTCGCTATTTCTGCGGGGGAGCCGGATTCAGCCGCTCCGAAGGGATGCGCACGGTGACATCACGCTCGCGCGGATCCACCAGGGTCACAAGCGCCACCATGCTTCCATAGACGATGCCCGCAATCACAGCCAGCACGAACAGGAAGCGGAAAAGGGTGGGCATCGAAAACTCCGTGACGTTGCGACGCAATATATCGATAAAGGTTTACCGAACCACAAGAACAAACAATCCTCCATCGTCTTTGGGGGCAATGGCTTGACGCTGCCCAAGCATTTGTCGATACCGTTTTTCAAACGGACTACGATGATGACTGAAGCTGCTACCTCCGCCGGCCCGACACTCAGCGAACAGGCGCGTGCCGTGCTCGGTTCGCGCAATCTGATCTTCGTCGGCCTTATGGGCGCCGGGAAATCGGTGATCGGCCGGCTGGTGGCGCAGAGCCTGTCGATTCCGTTCATCGACACCGATGCGGAGATCGAGAAGGTTTCGCGGATGACGATCAGCGAGCTCTTCGCAGCCTACGGGGAGGTGGAATTTCGCGCATTGGAAACGCGGGTCATCGAGCGCCTCCTGAGGAATGGGCCACGCGTCATCTCCACCGGCGGCGGCGCCTTCATCAACGAAAATACCAGACGACAGATCAAGGCGGGCGGCATCTCGGTCTGGCTGAAAGCCGATCTCGATGTTTTGTGGGAGCGGGTGAACAAACGCGATCATCGACCGTTGCTCAAGACCGAGAACCCGAAGCAGACGCTCGAGAATTTGATGAACCAGCGATATCCGATCTATGCAGAGGCGGATCTGACCGTCCGGTCGGAGAATGTCCGTAAGGATGTGATGGCCAATGCGGTGCTTGCCGCCATTGTTGCCATCGGCAAGCGTCCCAATGAAGGTGAGTTGCAATGAATATGTCGTCCCGATCTCCGGACCGTCCTCTGGAGCGTGTTGTGCACGTACCGCTTGGCGAGCGGGCCTACGATATCCTGATCGGCCCAGGCTTGATTGGCCGCGCCGGCGGCGAGATCACGTCGCGGCTTAGGGGACGCAAAGCTGCGATCATCACAGACGAACACGTTGCGCCGCTTTATCTGGAAGCGCTGATGGACAGCCTGCAGACGGACGGCATCGAGGCGGTATCGCTGACATTGCCGGCGGGGGAGAAGACCAAGAGCCTTGAGCATCTTGCGACAGTCGCCGACATGGTACTGGCAGCGCGGATCGAACGAAACGATGCGGTGATCGCGCTCGGCGGCGGCGTGATCGGCGATCTCGCCGGATTTGCCGCCGGTATCGTGCGGCGGGGCGTGCGCTTCGTGCAGATCCCGACCACGCTTCTGGCGCAGGTGGATTCGTCTGTAGGGGGCAAGACCGGCATCAATACCCGGCATGGCAAGAACCTGCTCGGCGTCTTCCACCAGCCCGACCTTGTCCTTGCCGATACGGCCGCGCTCGATTCGCTTTCGGTGCGGGAGTTCCGCGCCGGTTATGCGGAAGTCGCCAAATACGGGCTGATCGACAAGCCCGACTTCTTCGTCTGGCTCGAGAAGAACTGGAAGCATGTTTTTGACGGCGGCGCAGAGCGGATCGAAGCGATCGCCGCGAGCTGCCAGGCCAAAGCAGACGTGGTCGTGGAAGACGAGCGCGAGAACGGCCGGCGCGCCCTTCTCAACCTTGGCCACACCTTCGGGCATGCGTTGGAAGCGGCAACCAACTATGACAGTAGCCGACTGGTGCATGGCGAAGGCGTGGCAATCGGCATGGTTCTGGCGCACCAGTTTTCTGCACGGCTCAATCTTGCGAGCCCGGACGATGCCCAGCGCGTCGCTGCACACCTGAAAGCCGTCGGATTGCCGATCTCGATGAACGACATTCCCGGCGAGCTGCCGCCTACCGAGAGGCTTCTGGAGGCGATCACGCAGGACAAAAAGGTCAAGAGCGGCAAGCTTACTTTCATCCTCACGCACGGTATCGGCCAGTCGTTCGTTGCGGATGACGTTCCGTCTTCCGAGGTGCTTGGATTTCTGGAGGAAAAGCGGCCGAAATGACATCCAAGGGAGGCCTGCTTTCGCGCGCTGTCAACGCGGTGATCCGCGGGCTGCTTCGTTCGTTCGGCGTTTCTCTTTCACAGGAAACCCTCACGCTCTCCACGCATGACGATCTGCATGCGGCACTCGACGCGATGCACCGCGACCGCAATTTCGACCGTCAGGACCGCGACCGTTTGAGCGGCCTCTTCGAACTCGAAGAACTGGAGGTCTCGGATGTCATGAAGCACCGCACTGCGATGCGGGCGATCAATGCCGACGATCCGCCGGAAGTCGTGGTGCGCACGGTGCTCGAAAGTCCTTATACCCGCATGCCTGTCTGGCGGAACTCGACGGAGAACATCATTGGCGTCGTGCATGCCAAGGATCTGCTGCGTGCTCTTGCAGACCAGAATGTGCATCCGGAAAGCATCGAAATCGTCAAAATTGCGCAGAAGCCATGGTTCGTGCCTGACAGCACGAGTCTTAAGGATCAGCTGAATGCTTTTCTGCGTCGCAAGATGCATTTTGCGGTGGTTGTCGATGAATATGGCGAGGTGCAGGGGATCGTCACCCTGGAGGATATTCTGGAGGAGATTGTCGGCGATATCGCCGACGAGCACGACATCGAGATCCAGGGGGTGCGCCAGGAGGCGGATGGTTCGATCGTGGTCGATGGTTCGGTGCCAATCCGCGACTTGAATCGCGCGCTCGACTGGAACCTCCCCGACACGGAAGCGACGACGATTGCGGGCCTCGTCATCCACGAATCGAAGCTGATCCCGGAAGAGCGGCAGGCGTTCACGTTTTACGGCAAACGGTTCATCGTGATGAAGCGGGAGAAGAACCGGATTACGAGATTGAGGATACGGCCGGCGGAAGACGTCACTCTGCCGGCGGAATAGGGGCTTTCCGCAAGCCATCCCTTGCTGGCGTGCTGTCCTGCTCCTATCTAAGACCCGTCACCAGCGGGTCGGTTCGCCCGGTGCGGCTGTCTCCACCGCGAGGGCGTGGAGCCCGGCGTCAAGTTCAGGCTTCAGAAGCGCATTCACCATCCGATGCCGATCGATCCGGCTCAATCCTGAAAATTTTCCCGAGACGATGCGGACTCGCATGTGAGTTCCCTCCGCTCCCGTGAAATGTGGCTGATGACCGGCGTGCTGCTGGCTTTCATCGATGACATACAGCCGTTCCGGTTCGAGATGTTCGGCAAGCGTGGCTTCGATACGGTCTCGGGCGGACATGGTTGGCTCCGTTGCGATGCGAGAGGGGCATCCCACAAACCAGTAAGAAAGCGCTTTGTCAATTCTTGCCGCGCCCTGTTCGCCACCCCATAATGAGGGCCTTATGAAACTCGACTCCAAATATTTCGACCGTATCCGGACGCGCCGGAAAAGGGAGGAGGACACGCCTCCCCAGGCACCGACTTGCCAATGGGACGGGTGCGACAAACCCGGTGCCCATCGCGCCCCCGTCGGCCGCAACGCCGAAGGGCAGTTTTTCCTGTTCTGCTTCGAGCACGTCAAGGAATACAACAAGGGCTACAATTATTTCTCCGGCCTCTCGGACACGGAGATCGCGCGCTATCAGAAGGAGGCGATCACCGGCCATCGGCCCACCTGGACCGTCGGCGTCAACAAGGCTGCCAAGGATGCGCCGCTGCACACTACGGCGCGCTCGGGAGCTCCGGGCGCGCAACAGCGGTTCAAGGATCCCTTTGGCTTCGTATCTCAGGCACGCGCCGGGGGCGGATCGCGCTTCCAGACGCAGGGGCGCAAGCTCAAGACTCTCGAGGCGAAGGCTTTCGATACAATGGGCCTGGCGGCCAATGCCACGGGCAGCGAGATCAAGAGCCGCTACAAGGACCTGGTCAAGAAGCATCACCCGGATGCAAACGGCGGAGACCGCGGTTCCGAAGAACGTTTTCGCGCCGTTATTCAAGCATATCAGTTGTTGAAGCAGGCGGGTTTCTGCTAAGCCGTAAAAATTATGGCAGTGAGGACGACGGCTCGGGCGGCGGCTCGCGCCTTGGAGAGATGATGAGTAAGATTGATCTAGACATTTCCAATCTTCCCGATACCACCGTTTCGGTTCGGGAAGCTTTCGGCATCGATACCGATTTGAAGGTTCCCGCCTACAGCAACGGCGACCCGTACGTTCCGGACCTCGATCCCGACTATCTTTTCGACCGCGATACCACCCTCGCCATTCTCGCAGGCTTCGCGCATAACCGACGCGTCATGGTATCCGGCTTTCACGGTACCGGTAAGTCGACCCATATCGAGCAGGTCGCCGCCCGCCTCAACTGGCCCTGCGTGCGCATCAACCTCGACAGCCATGTCAGCCGTATCGATCTCGTCGGCAAGGACGCGATTGTCCTGAAGGACGGCAAGCAGGTGACGGAATTCAAGGACGGCATCCTGCCCTGGGCCTACCAGCACAATGTCGCGCTTGTCTTCGACGAATACGACGCTGGCCGTCCGGACGTGATGTTCGTCATCCAGCGCGTGCTGGAATCCTCCGGCCGCCTGACCCTGCTCGACCAGAGCCGCGTCATCCGGCCTCACCCGGCATTCCGCATCTTCGCGACCGCCAACACGGTCGGCCTCGGCGATACGACCGGCCTCTATCACGGTACGCAGCAGATCAACCAGGCACAGATGGACCGCTGGTCGATCGTGACCACGCTGAACTATCTGCCGCACGAGAAGGAAGTCGATATCGTTGCCGCCAAGGTGAAGAGCTTCGGGGCGACCGCCGAAGGCCGCGAGACCGTCTCCAAGATGGTGCGCGTTGCCGATCTTACCCGCTCGGCCTTCATAAACGGCGATCTCTCGACCGTCATGAGCCCGCGTACCGTCATCACCTGGGCTGAAAACGCCGAGATCTTCGGTGATATCGCCTTTGCCTTCCGCATCACCTTCCTCAACAAGTGCGACGAACTGGAACGCACGCTGGTTGCCGAACAGTACCAGCGGGCCTTCGGCGTGGAATTGAAGGAAAGCGCCGCCAACATCGTTCTTGGAGCGTAAGCGCGGAAAAACGTCATGGCAGGTCGCGGAGACAATTCGAAAGCCAAGCCCGGCGGTCCGGTTGATACCGAGCCGCTGCGCCGGGCGATTACCGGCTGTGTGCGCTCGATCGCCGGCGACAGCGAGGTCGAGGTTTCGTTCGCCAACGAGCGGCCGGGCATTGCCGGCGAGCGCATTCGCCTGCCGGAAATCTCCAAGCGGCCTACGGCGCACGAGCTTGCGGTGACCCGCGGCCTTGGCGACTCCATGGCGCTCCGGCTTGCCTGCCACGACACGAATGTCCATGCCAGCATGGCGCCTCAGGGTGCCGATGCGCGCGTGGTGTTCGATGCGGTCGAGCAGGCGCGGGTGGAATCGATCGGCGCCATCAGGATGGCGGGTGTCGCCGCCAATCTGAGTGCCATGCAGACGGAAAAATATGCAAAGGCGAATTTCTCCGGCATCGAGCGTCAGGAAGACGCGCCCGTCGGTGAGGCTATCGCCATGTTGGTACGCGAAAAGCTGACCGGCGTGAAGCCTCCGGCCAGCGCCGGCAAGGTGCTCGATCTTTGGCGGCCGTTCATAGAGGACAAGGCCGCCGGCGATCTCGACAATCTCAGGGGTGTCATCGAAGACCAGCAGGCCTTCGCCAAGCTCGTGCGTCACATGCTCACCTCCATGCAGATGGCGGAGGAGTTCGCGGACGAGGACACCGAGCCGGAGGAAATGGAGAATCCCAGCGAGGAAGACCAGCCTCGCAGCGGCGAGACCGAGAACGAGGAGATCGAAGAGGAGGCCGGCTCCGATGCCGCTCCCGCCGAGCAGAGTGAGGCCGCCGACGAGGAACTCGACGATGGCGAGATGGACGGCGCCGAAATGTCCGACGAGGACATGTCGGAAGACAGCGACGAACACTCGGAAACTCCCGGCGAAACACGTCGGCCCAACAGCCCCTTCGACGATTTCAACGAGAAGGTCGATTACAGGATCTTCACCCAGGAATTCGATGAAGAGGTCACGGCCGAGGAGCTTTGTGACGAGGCCGAACTCGATCGCCTGCGCGCTTTTCTCGACAAACAGCTTGCTCACCTGCAGGGCGCGGTTGGCCGGCTGGCAAACCGCCTGCAGCGCCGTCTGATGGCGCAGCAGAACCGCTCCTGGGATTTCGACCTCGAAGAAGGTTACCTCGATCCGGCGCGCCTCGTGCGCCTGATCATCGATCCGATGCAGCCGCTCTCCTTCAAGAAGGAGCGCGATACCCAGTTCCGCGATACGGTTGTCTCGCTCGTCATCGACAATTCGGGATCGATGCGCGGCCGGCCGATCACTGTCGCAGCAACCTGCGCGGACATTCTTGCCCGCACGCTGGAGCGCTGCGGCGTCAAGGTGGAGATCCTCGGCTTCACCACGAAAGCCTGGAAGGGCGGTCAGTCGCGCGAAAAATGGTTGGCAGGCGGAAAACCCGCCACGCCCGGGCGTTTGAATGACCTCCGACACATCGTCTACAAGTCGGCCGATGCCCCCTGGCGCCGCTCCCGCCGTAATCTCGGCCTGATGATGCGCGAGGGGCTGCTCAAGGAGAATATCGACGGCGAAGCACTGATGTGGGCGCACCAACGCCTGATCCATCGTCCGGAGCAGCGCAAGATCCTGATGATGATCTCCGACGGCGCGCCGGTCGACGATTCGACGCTGTCGGTCAATCCGGGCAATTATCTCGAACGGCACTTGCGGGCCGTCATTGAGCAGATCGAGACCCGTTCGCCTGTTGAACTGCTGGCGATCGGCATCGGCCACGACGTTACCCGGTATTATCGAAAGGCTGTGACGATCGTCGATGCCGACGAACTTGCCGGCGCGATGACCGAGCAGCTTGCCGAACTGTTTGCGGAAAAGGGTGGCAAGCCCGCTGGCCGTATGCGTCGGGCAAGCTGAGGTATCCTTTGAAGCTTGCGCGCTTCACCCTTTGCCTCGGCATTTTTGGCGTTCTGGCGTCGCCGGTTGCGCCGGCAACCCAAACCGTGTCGATTACCGCTCGGGCGATCACCCAGTTCAAGGCGGGGTCGAAGGAGACCCGGTTCGGTGCTTTGGAGTTCCTCGGGGGCATTCAGTTCTCGTCGTCGGATGGGCGGCTGCAATCCTTGTCGGCCATCCGGTTTCGCCCGGATGGAAGCAGCTTCGTGTCCGTCCTCGACACGGGGGAATGGCTGAGCGGCCGGATCGAGCGCGATGCAGCAGGCCGAC
This sequence comes from Neorhizobium sp. R1-B, assembly GCF_004368875.1. Classification (NCBI taxonomy): domain Bacteria; kingdom Pseudomonadati; phylum Pseudomonadota; class Alphaproteobacteria; order Hyphomicrobiales; family Rhizobiaceae; genus Neorhizobium; species Neorhizobium sp. R1-B. Next base: position 78,645 of record NZ_SOEM01000007.1, on the reverse strand, counting down.
TTTCCGGGCTGGTGGAGCTTTCGATCAACCCGATCCTCATCCGCGGCGATCGTGCCGGCTCCAAATACAATTCGGATGCCGAGGGGCTAGCCCTTCGGAAAGGGCAGGCGGTCGTCGGTTTCGAACAGCTGCATCGCATCGATGTCTACCCGGATCCCGGCTTCGAACAATCCGGGCCGCGGACGACGCTCGACAATCTCATCCCGCGCCGCGAATTCCGGATGAATGCCGGCATGGAAACCGTGGCGGCATCGCCGGAGGCCGGCGCTCTCAAGGGCTCGCTGATCGTCGTGACGGAGCACAGCCTCGATGACGAGGGCAACCTTTTCGCAGCAATCCTGGAAGGGCCGCTGAAGGGCGTCTTCAAGGTCGTCCGTCACGACCCCTACGACGCGACCGACGGCGCCTTCCTTCCCGACGGCGATTTCCTGCTGCTCGAGCGCCGCTTCAGTTACCTCGGCGGTCTCGGCATGCGCATCCGGCGGATCAAGGCAGAAACCATTCGTCCGGGCGCCGTAGTCGACGGCGAGGTGCTCATCGAGGCCGATATGGGCTATGCGATCGACAACATGGAAGGGCTCGACGTGATCCTGGGGGCGGAGGGCAAGCCGCACCTTATCCTCGTGTCCGACGACAACGGCAACATCCTGCAGCGCAACGTGATGCTGGAATTCCGGCTGGACCAGTGAGATCAGCCGGAATCTCTGCGCTTAGCGAGCGGCTGCGACCTGCGGCATCGGCTTCAGCACGTTCATCAACGCGCCATAGGGGAGCAGCAGCACCACTCCGACCAGGATCTTGACGACGAGATCGCCGAGCGCCCAGGAAATCCACCGCGGAGCTTCGGCTGCGAAGACGCCGAGGATCGGAGCCGAGGAGATTGCAAAATCCTCGTTCGGGCCGATGAAGGCGAAGATCGGAGCGAAGGCCAGCGAGAAGAAAAGCAGGGTATCGAGTGCGGAGCCGAGGAGGGAGCCGGCCAGCGGCGCACGCCACCAGGTCTGCCGGCGGAGTTGGTTGAAGACCGAGATGTCAAGAAGTTGGCCAATCAGAAAGGCGGTGCCCGATGCGACGGCGATCCGCGAAGGGGCCGCGACAAAGGAAAGCGTCACGCCGACGACGAAGCCCACGAGAACCACACGGCGGGCAACGCCCGCACCGAATTGCCGGTTGGCCAGATCGGTCACAAGGAATGCGACGGGATAGATGAAGGCGCCCCAGGTGAGGAGATCGCCAAGTGCGATGCCCCACAGCGTCCCCATGACAGGGAACTGGACGAGGAAATTGGAGGCGACGACAACGGCCGCCATAAGCAGGGCATAGATAAAGGTGTAGCGGGAGCTCAGCATTTTTTTTATCCTGGGTGATGCCACCAGTTGGAGGGATATGAAGGCAAGAGAAAAGGCTTGTACGGTGCTAGCCGTTCAAGCCTTCCTCAAGCCGGATGATGAAATGGCGAAGCTATTAAGCGGCTTCGGCAGTCTTCTTGGCGATCTGCCGGCGCAGCAGACGAGCGCGCATCGACAGTTCGGTTTCGTCGGACTTGAGCAGGAAGGCGTCAAGGCCGCCGCGATGTTCGACCGAACGCAGGGCATGCGCAGAAACACGCAGGCGGAAGCGCTGGCCGAGAGCGTCGGAGATCAACGTGACCTGGCAAAGGTTCGGCAGGAACCGGCGGCGGGTCTTGTTGTTGGCGTGGCTTACGTTGTTGCCGGTCTGAACGCCCTTGCCGGTCAGTTCGCACACACGAGACATGGATACACCTTTGTTCTTCTGCAATCGGATGGTACTTCCGGACAATGCCCGGCGCGCCGATCCAACTGGTCCTGATTGGAAAGTTGCGGTTCTATAGTCAGTGAGCCCCGTCCAGTCAAGCCAAAACCTTGCCCCGTGCGCAAGAGATTCCATAGGCGCTCGCATAAGGCGGCTATTTTCTTGCCATTATGGCCAGTCTATATGTTCGCGGGACGGCGCTTTCGGCGTCCCCGTCGTTCAGGGCAAATCATGATCCTTCTAGGCCGTTTCAGTGCATCCATACTCATTTTCGGCTTTGGAACCGCCTCGCTCGGCTCGGCCGAGATCCGGCATGTCAGCGAATACGACATCAAGCTCGGCATTCTGCCGATTGCCAGGGCTTCCTTTGCCAGCGAATTCGATGAGAGCGCCTACCGGATCACTGGCACTTTCAAGTCGGCGGGAATCGTCGATATCATCAGCCGAATTTCCGCCGAGACCAGCGTGAACGGACGCATGCTGGACGACAAGCTGCAGGCGGACCGTTACAATCTGGTCTACAGCGCCGGCAAGCGCACCCGCGTCTATGACGTGGAATATCGCAATGGCGACGTAACCGAAACTACGGTCAAGCCGGAGCCGAAACGCAACCCGAAAAACTGGATCCCGGTGACGGATAACGATCTTAGATCCGTGCTCGATCCACTGAGCGGTCTCATCTTTCCGGCCAGTGCCACGGTCTGCCCGAGCCGACTGCCGATCTATGACGGCGAGTCGCGCATGGATCTCGTTTTGACGCCGAAGGGCACCAAACCATTTTCGACCAAAGGGTTCGACGGTGAGGCAATCGTCTGTTCGATCCGTTATGTGCCCAAATCCGGTTTCCGGCGCGGCCGCAGCGATATCGAATATCTGAAGAAGACGCCGATGGAAATCTGGTTTGCCAAGGCACAGTCCGCAAATGTATATGCTCCCGTCTATGCCCGCATCCCGACGAGGATGGGGCAAGTCTACGTGACCGCTGTGAAATACGGCGGCTGAGGTGACGCCCGGCGGCGTCGAGGGGGCAGGAGTGAAAATCCGGGGAACACTGATCGGCTTCGCGGCGATCCTGATGTGGTCGCTTCTTGCCCTGATGACGGCTGCATCCGGCAAGATGCCGCCTTTCCAGCTTTCTGCCGTCACCTTCGCCATCGGCAGCCTGCCCGGCATCGTCCTCTTCATCTTTCGCCCGCAGCGTATCCGGCTGCTCAGGCAATCGCCGAAGGTCTGGATTACAGGGATCGGCGGCCTCTTCGGCTATCACTTTCTCTACTTTACCGCACTCAGGAATGCTCCCGCCGTCGAGGCTGGTCTGATCGCCTACCTCTGGCCGCTTTTCATCGTCGTCGGCTCGGCTTTGCTGCCGGGCGAGAAATTGCGCTGGTATCATCTGGTCGGCGCAATTTCCGGGCTTCTCGGTACGATCACCATCGTTTCCCGCAATGGCCTCTCCTTCGATGGGGCCTATACCCTCGGTTATGGCGCTGCGTTCCTCTGCGCCTTTACCTGGTCCGGTTACTCGCTGTTGACGCGGCGGTTCGATCGGGTATCGACGGATGTGGTGACCGGCTTCTGCCTCGCGACGTCCGCGCTGTCGCTGATCTGCCATCTGGCAATCGAGACGACGGTCTGGCCCGCCAGTACCGGCGAGTGGGCGGCGGTCGTCGGCCTTGGGCTTCTGCCGGTTGGCGCGGCTTTCTATGCTTGGGATTACGGTGTCAAGAACGGCGACATCCAGATCATCGGAGCGGCGAGTTATGCGGCGCCGCTTCTGTCGACGCTGATCCTCGTCGCGTCCGGGTTTGCGGAACCCGACTGGCGCATCGTGGTTGCCTGCCTGCTGATCACGGGCGGAGCGGTGCTGGCGGCGCGCGATATGCTGCGGCCGAAGCCGGTTGGAGAAGCTATTGCTGAATAGGCGTCCCCGGAAGTCCGGGGGCGTTGGGGGGAGAAATGTTCATCTTTTTATCTGGGGTGCTAGCCGCGTCCGTGGCGTCCGCACTTTTCTATTTCCGTTGGCTGGAGAAGCCGGCTGGCCAGTTTCGCGCTGTACTGAAGATGTTTCCGGTCGCACTGCTGGCGGTTTATGCCTTGTCAGCCGGCGGGCCGCTGCTTCTCGTGGCCGCACTTGCTCTGGCGGCCCTCGGCGACGCCTGCCTCGCCTATGACGGGCGATCGCCTTTCCTTGCCGGCCTGGCTGCCTTCCTTGTCTCGCATCTCGCCTTAGTCGTGCTCTTCTGGCCCTCGATCGAACCTTCGCTGATCACCGATAGCGCTTGGCGTTACGCAGCGGCCTGGTTCTTCGTTGTTCTCGCGGCCATGATGCTTCTCCTGCTTTGGCGGCCTGCCGGGCCTCTCGCAGTACCTGTCATGGTCTACGCCGCGGCGATTGTCGCGATGGCGCTCTCCGCGCTTTCGCTGAAGCCAGTCCTTCCCTCTGTTGGAGCAGCGCTTTTCGTCCTGTCGGACGCAGGGCTTGCAATTCAGAGGTTCCTGCTGAAGCCGCACGATCCGGTCACGAAGAGGCTGAAAGGCTTTATCTGGGCCACCTATTACACAGCCCAATTGGTTTACACTCTGGCCTTTACCGGGTTGCCCATTTTCTGAACCAAGGCCTCATATCAGCCCGGCTCCCAGCCGGGTTCGGCCATCTCGAAGCTCGAAAATTCGAAGCCGGGCGCGACGGTGCAGCCGACGAGCGTAAAGCTGCCGAGCGGCTCGGCCGCCTGCCACGCATCCGCCGGCACGACTGCCTGCGGCCGTTCGCCTTTGCCCAGATCGATGCCCAGCGTTACCGACCGTATGCTCGTTCCATCTGAAATCCGCAGCAGCAGCGGATCTCCAGCATAAAAGTGCCAGATCTCGGCGGCATCCCGCACCCGGTGCCAATGGGACCGTTCGCCCGCCTGCAGCAGATAGTAGATCGCCGTCGAATGGCCGCGAGCACCGCCGTCTGAATCGCGGAAGGTCTCCACATACCAGCCGCCCTCCGGATGCTCCCGCATGCCGAGCGCTTCGATGATCTCCGCGGCACCCACCTAGAAATTATCCTTCCGCTTGCGGATTTCGGCAAAGACCTCCTCGTTGCTCTTTCCTTCCATCAGCAGGTTTCTGCGGATGGCCGGATCGGCAGCCCGCAGGAAGGGATTGGTTTCCTTCTCCAGGCCCATCATTGTCGGGATCGTGAATTTGCCGGCGGCCCTCAGTTCTTCGATCTCCCTGGCCCGGGTGCGCAGGCGTGGGTTGTCGGGATCGATGGTCAAGGCGAACTTGGCGTTGGTGAGCGTATATTCATGGCCGAAGTAGATGGCAGTCTCGTCGGGCAGGACGGCAAGCTTCTGAAGCGAATGCCACATATCGGCAGCGGGGCGTTCCAACAGCCTGCCGCAGCCGAGCGCAAAGAGCGTGTCGGCCGCAAAGAGGATCTTGTCGTCGGGAAAATGATAGCAGATGTGGCCGGCCGTATGTCCCGGTGTTTCAAAGACACGCACCAGATGCTCGCCGAAGAGAAATTCGTCGCCGTCCGCCATCGTCTTGTCGAGGCCCGGGATTGCGACCGCCTCGTTGAAAGGGCCGATGATCTCAAGCCCAAATCTTTCTTTCAACGCCAGATTCGCTTCCACATGGTCGGTGTGGTGATGGGTCGTGAAGATGTGGGTGATTTTCCAGCCGCGGCGGGCGGCGGCGTCGAGAATGGGTTTTTCCTCGGGCGCGTCGATCGAAGCCATGAGACCGCTTTCCGGATCGTGAACCAGAACGCCGTAATTATCGCTTCGGCATGAAAAAACTTCGAGTTCCAGTGGTTTCATACATTGCCCCTATTGCTCAAATCTCTTTGCGGAACAATGTAGAGACTGCGCAACCGAAGTCCAACCGTCATAGGCCAGCATTTTGTCCGTCGACATCGTCGATCTCCGTGAATTCTATCACTCGCCCCTCGGTCGCTTCGCCGAACAGTCGATCGTGATGGCGCTCGCTTCGCTTTGGGCGCGTCTCCCGGAGGAGCGGCTGGTCGGCCTCGGTTACGCGGTTCCCTATCTCGATCGCTTCCGCGCCGATACGGAGCGGACTTTCGCTTTCATGCCGGCGGGGCAGGGCGCGGTGAACTGGCCGGTCGGAGAACTGTCCTCGACGGCGCTGGTCTTTGACGAAGAACTGCCTTTGCCCGATTCATCGATCGACCGCGTTCTTATGGTGCATTCGCTGGAGTTTGCGGAAAATCCGCGGGAGACGCTGAAGGAAGTCTGGCGGGTGTTGGCGCCGGGGGGGCGGCTCGTCATCGTCGTCCCAAACCGGCGCGGCGTCTGGGCGCGCATGGAGCACACCCCGTTCGGATCGGGCAGGCCCTATTCGAGGGGGCAGCTTACCTCGCTGCTGCGCGAGGCGAATTTTACGCCGGGAGCGAGCGCCGAGGCACTGTTCTTTCCGCCGTCCAAGATCGCGACCGTGCTGAGGCTTCGTCACGTGTTTGAGCGCCTGGGCCGGCGCTTCTGGCCGGTCTTCTCCGGGGTCATCGTGCTGGAGGCTCAGAAACGTCTCTATCAGGGACTGCCGGTCGCAGCGCGCGCCTCCCGCCGTGTTTTCGTTCCGGTGCTGGCGCCGCAGGGCGTACCGACGACCAGAACGTGTTAAGGCGTGCCTTGGGCTTCACGGCTTAAGGTCCAAAAGCGCAAGCGGTTGCCCCTCCATCGCGAAGGGTACGGACTCGTGCGTATGAGCAATCTTCCAGCGGCCGTCCTCGCGCGCGAAGGCCACGGTCAGGCGAAACCAGAGGCCGCTTTCTCCCGTGCCGATCTTCCTGCCGGCGAGGCGCGCAAGCGCGCTGCACCATGCAATGTCGCCTCCGACGCGCAGATCGGTATTCCGGATCTCAAACTCCAGTCCACCTTCCCAGGTGTCCAACCATGCCTGCAAACCGGCTCTGTCGTTCCCGATCGTTTCCAGAGGCGCAGCAAGCGAGAATGCGCGGATGTTGGGGGATTCGCAGGCGATGATCGCATCGGCATCCTTGTCACGCAGGGCCTGGGCCCAATCGTCCAACAGCACTCTGATATCGTCATGATCTCCAACGCTCATGTTTTTGCTCCTTGAGGTTTTGGTCTTTGTGGAAGACGTATGGCCGGCGGGCATTTCCGACAACCGGGCATCAAGAAATCGAATGGGTGGCAGAAACCGGCCTCTCTCGACAAAGGCCGTTTTCGGCTTTAATGCCACTGGATCACCCGCCGCGTAAGGCATTCCGAAGAGGTCGATCCGATGAACATCGTCACCAATGAGCCCGTTCCTCGTCCAGGCATTCTGGATATCGCCGCCTATGTGCCCGGCAAGGAACATGCTCCGGGCGTGGCGCGGGTCTTCAAGCTGTCCTCCAACGAGACTCCTCTCGGGCCGAGCCCGAAGGCGATCGAGGCGTTCAAGCAGGCCGCAAGCCATCTCGAGCTTTATCCTGATGGTCAGGCACTGGCGCTGCGCGAGGCGATTGCCTCGGTGCATGGCTTGAATGTCGCCAACATCATGTGCGGCAATGGTTCGGACGAATTGCTCGGCCTGCTCTGCCACGTCTATCTCGCCGCGGGCGATGAGGCGATCATCACCGAGCACGGTTTCCTGGTCTACAAGATCCAGATCATGGGCGCCGGTGCCACTCCTGTGACCGTCAAGGAAAAGGAAGGCACTGTCGATGTCGATGCCATCCTTGCGGCGGTGACGCCGAAGACGAAGATGGTCTTCATTGCCAATCCTGGCAATCCAACCGGGACCTATGTTCCCGTCGCCGATATCCGGCGCCTGCATGCCGGTCTGCCAAAGCACGTCATCCTCGTGCTCGACGCAGCCTATGCCGAATATGTGCGGAAAAACGATTACGAAGCGGGCCTGGAACTGGTTTCGTCCAACCGCAACGTCGTGATGACCCGCACTTTTTCGAAGGTCTATGGCCTTGCCGCGCTCCGTATCGGCTGGATGTACGGTCCTGCCGGCATTCTCGACGCGCTGAACCGCGTTCGCGGCCCGTTCAACATGAATGCGCCGGCGATTGCCGCCGGTGCGGCCGCGATCCGCGACCAGGCCTTCGTAGAACAGGCCGTCGAACACAATCAGTTGTGGCTCGACAAGCTCACGCACGCCTTCGAGGCGCTTGGCCTGAGGGTGACGCCATCCGTCGCCAATTTCGTGCTGATCCATTTCCCCGATATCGACGGCAAGCGTGCAACCGACGCAGACGCCTTCCTGACGAGCCGCGGCTACATTCTCCGCGCGGTGAAAGGATATGGTTTCCCGAACGCGCTGCGCATGACTGTCGGTTCGGAAGAAGCCAATCGCGGCGTTATCGAAACGCTTGGCGAATTCATGGGCCAAGGGCAAGGCAAGAGCGCATGACTGTGCATTTCGACCGGATCGCCCTGATCGGCATCGGCCTCATTGGATCGTCGATCGCACGTGATGTCCGGGAACTGGGCCTGGCAGGCGAGGTGGTCATATCAAGCCGAAGCGGCGAGACGTTGCGGCGGGCCGAGGAATTGAAGCTTGGCAACCGTTATACGGCGTCTGCGGCGGAAGCGGTCCGGGATGCCGACCTGGTGATCGTTTCCGTGCCGGTCGGCGCGTCGGAAGAGGTTGCAAAGCAGATTGCCGCCAATCTCAAACCGGGCGCCATCGTCACGGATGTGGGTTCGACCAAGGCCTCCGTCATTGCACAGATGGCGCCGCACATACCGGAGAACGTGCATTTCATCCCCGGCCATCCGCTCGCCGGAACGGAAAAATCCGGCCCGGATGCGGGTTTTACCGGTCTGTTTCGTGATCGCTGGTGCATCTTTACGCCATTGCCGGGAACGGACCAGGCGGCGCTCGACCGGCTCAAGTCGTTTTGGATGGCGCTTGGCTCGCTGATCGACGAGATGGATGCGCAGCATCACGACAAGGTGCTGGCGATCGTCTCGCACCTGCCGCATATCATCGCCTACAACATCGTCGGGACGGCAGACGATCTCGAGACGGTCACCGAATCGGAAGTGATCAAATATTCCGCCTCCGGCTTCCGCGATTTTACGCGTCTGGCGGCATCCGATCCCACCATGTGGCGCGACGTCTGCCTGCACAACAAGGACGCGATCCTGGAAATGCTGGCGCGGTTTTCGGAGGACCTTGCCTATCTGCAGCGGGCCATTCGCTGGGGAGAGGGTGACAAGCTGTTCGAGCTCTTCACCCGCACCCGCGCCATTCGCCGTTCCATCGTCCAGGCCGGTCAGGATGTGGACGCGCCGGATTTCGGTCGCCACGCGCTCGACCAGAAGAAATAGCCAGTTCAGATCGGCGGAATTTCGCCGATCTGGATAAAGCCGCCGGCAAAGACCTTGCCCCGTTTGATGGTCAGGTCCAGCGAGGCGCTGCGACCCCCGCCGAGCGCGGAGAGCATGTTGGCGGCGGTATCGAGCATCGGTGCTATGTCAGGGAAGGCCTCTGTGAGGCTATTGCGCCATCCGTCGACCTGCTCGATCCGGAATTTCAGCTTGCCCGACAGGTATCCGTCTCCATCGAATGAAAACGGGCCGGAAACCGTGATCACCCGTCCTTGACCGAGATCGGCGGAGAAGCTGCGCAATTCTCCTTCGGTCTCGTAGAGCACGAGCCCGTTCGCGTCGCTGCCGTCGATCATGCCGGCGCGGCCGACCAGCGTCACATCGGCATTCGCAGACAGGCTCGGCAGGATTTGCGGCATGTCCTTGATCGTCGTGTCGGTGTTTTCCAGGGTGATCGCCGCATCGAGATCGCTGCCGTTCTGGCGCAGATGGATCTCCGTATGCGCCGCACTGATATCGACGGCCTGGCCGGTCGCGGAAGAGACGACGCTGGTCCTGGAGTTCTCGATCACCGTCGAGGCGCGTTCCACGCCCCGAAGTTTGGTTACGAGACTCGATTGGAAGTTTTCCCAGTTTGTTGACACCGAAAGGCCATGGCCGGTGCGAATTTCGACGGGCGAATCGAGCTCCCAGACGATATGCCCGGGATTGTAGACCTGGGCGGCGGAGCGCAGCGCGCCGAAATTGGCCGAAATCCCGTTCACCTGATCGTCGACCGAAACCTTGGAGCAGAACAGTCCGATTCGGAAAGGATAGCCCCGGTAGTCGGCTTCACTGCATTCGGCGGCAATACCCTTGTTGCGCTGGCTGCCGAGGAGGGCCAGGGTCTGCTCCTTGAGCACCGAGGCGGCATAGAACCAGCCGGCGGTGTAGAGGGCGATCGCCACCACCACACTGCAGGCGAGTAGCCACAATTTTCCGCTGACGCCGGATCGGCTTGACGCTGCCATGATGTTCTCCAATGGTGCTGGAAATTTGGTGCAGAACGCTTCGGTTGATTTGGTGTGGCGCGGGATATGGACGAATTTTGGGTGTTTGGCTACGGTTCTCTCATGTGGAATCCGGGTTTTGCGTTCGAGGAGCGAGCCGATGCACGCGCTTTCGGCTTTCGTCGTTCCCTTTGCGTCTGGTCCCATGTGCATCGCGGCACACCCGAAAAACCTGGTCTCGTGCTCGGTCTTGATCGCGGCGGTTCATGCCGGGGCGTGGCTTTTCGGGTCAACGACAACGATCGCGCCGATGTGCTGGATTATCTTCGCCGGCGTGAGCTCGTCACCAATGTCTACAAGGAAAGGATCCTGCCGATTTCGCTTTCAGACCAGCGGCAGGTGAAAGCCGTCGGCTATATCGTGGATCGCGAGCATGTCCAGTATGCCGGCGCGCTCAGCATCGATCATGCTGCTAAAATCGTCCGGCATTCCGTCGGCCAGTCGGGTCCAAACGATGCTTATGTCTTCAACACGCTCGACCATCTCAAGCAGATGGGCATCCGGGACCTTTGGCTTGAAGGTGTCGGCGCCTCCATTGCGGCCGGGCTTCAAGCGGCCGTTTGAGACCTCAGTTCGGCAAGCCGCTTCGCCGCTGTCGGCGGCAGCGGCAGATGCGGGTTGGCCTCGACGGTCTCGATCAGCAGCTTGTCGCTTTCCCGCTCCATCGTTTCGATAAGCTTTGCATAGAAGGCATCGGGATCCATGCCGGGCGTGATTGGCGGCAGGATGCGTACCTTGAAACGGCCCGGATATTTCACGAGCTTGCGGCGGCCCCAGAAGAGGCCCCAATGGGCGATCACCGGTACGACCGGAACCTGGATGTCGCGATAGATGCGGGCAATGCCGTAGCGGTATTGCGGCTCCGCGCCCGGTGCGCGCCGCGTTCCTTCCGGATAGATAATCAGCTGGCGGCCGGCCTCCATCTCTTCCTTGGTGCGGACCATGACATCTACCATGACCTTGCCGCGGGCGCCGCGATTGACCGGGATCATCTTCTGTTTCGCCACGTACCAGCCAAACAGCGGGATCCACATCAGCTCCCGCTTGAGGATATAGACCGGGTCGCGCTGGTAGGGCAGCAGCGCAAACGTGTCCCAGGCCGACTGGTGCTTCGGGGCAAAGATGCAGCCCCCTTCGGGAATGTTTTCCATGCCCTCGATTTCGAAGGTCGCGCCGACGATCTTCGCCATCAGCCAGTTGTTGGACCGGGCCCAGGCTTTAGGAATACGATAGGCGGCCTTGCGCGGCAACAGGAAGTAGATCGGGCTCAGCACGATCATTCTTACGATGATGTTTACGTAAAAGGCGGTGTTGAAAAGAACCGAACGCAAAAGCAGCATAAAGACGACTTCCTTCTGGACGCACGTTGCCTACACGAGATCGGTTCTGGAAAAAAGCGCATTGTGCCGACGGCCGGGTGCAGCGGCTTTTCAGGGTTTCGGGCTGCCCGCGGTTTTGGGTGCGTCTTCGGTGCGAAGGCCTGTTCCGCGCTCGATGCCGATCCAGTCACGCATCGTTGACAGGACCACCTTGCCATATTCGGACAGCATGGTGCGCACCACGTCCGGCTCGGTAAACCAGGCTTTGCGGGTGAGGTCCGAGTTGATCACGGGATAAGCAATGAATTCCGTCACCGGGTCGGCGCGGCGCAGTTCATGAAGGCTGCGCAGCATGTGATAGTTGTTGGTGACGACCAGGACCGATTTGTAGCCGTGATCATGGATCCAGCGGGTGATCTCGTTGGCGTTGCCGATCGTGTCGATCGCATCATAGCCGATGTCGACGCAGCAGGAGAAAAGGTCTGGCGATGCCTGCGTGACCTTGCGTATCTGATTGGGCGTCGTGGAGGGATGCGCGCCCGAGATCAGCAGGCGCTGGCCGGCGCCGTCGCGCAGCAGGCCGAGCGCCTGTTCGACGCGAAGATAGCCGCCGGTGAGCACAACGATGGCGTCGGCTTTGACGCCGTCTGGCGTCCTGAGCGAGGTCACCGAATCGGCAAACCAGAGGAAGCCCCCGAAAAGCAGGCCCACCAAGAACACGCAGGACATGATGACGCGGCGGGCAAGCCAGCGCAGCCGGCCCTGGCGTGAAAACAGGCCGCGGGTCAGACGCCGCGGCTTGCGGCCTGCTCCATCGTCGGGTGTCATTTGGGCCGGTGTCATCACTGTCCATAGCCGGAGATTCGTGGCGAGAACAGGGCCACACTATAGGGGGACGATGGCGGCTTCAAGAAGCGGGCAACCCGTCGGAACGAGCCGGGTCGGAACGAATCAGATCGATCTCGTCGATCGTGCGCATGACCGTAAACCGAGCCGTCAGCGTCGTCAGCAGCGCGATGACGATCATCGTTGCGAAGATGCCGACATAGCCGGTCACGCCGATGGTGAAAGTGCCGAACAGCGCCATCGCCTGGTCGCTCTCCGGGGTGGCCAGCGAGTTCGCCTGCCAGATGTTGGCGAGCGCGAAAAGGGCCGCCGCCAGCGCGCCGCCCGCCGCCGAACCCTTGATGCTGATCTTCAAGAAGTGCTTCTGGAATTCGCTCGCCACGAAGGAGCTTTCCGCGCCGACGAAATGCAGCACCTCGACGATATGGCGGTTGCCGGAAAGCGCTCCGCGTGTGGCGAAGATCACCGTGAGGATCATGGCGGTAAAGACGAGCACCAGAACGCCGGTCCCGATCAACACTGTCGTATGAGCCATGGAAACCAGCCGATCCACCCAGGTCCTGTGGTCGTCCAGAAACGCCTGGGGTATCTCCGTCTTCAGAAGATCCCGCATGGCTGCGAAGTCCGGCGGATTTTGCTCGTCGATGGTAATGATCACGAGGCGCGGCACGGGCAGGTCGTCGAGGTTAAGGCCCGCTCCAAGCCATGGTTCCAGAAGGCGTGCGGTGGCGCTGTCGTCCATGATCGTGCCTTCGCGGGTACCGACGAAGGTAAGCGCCAGATCCCTGGCCTTCCTAAGTGCCGCATCCATGTCCAGCCCTTCTTCCGGCTTGATCTGGATGGTGATTTCGCGGGAAATCTGGCTCTGCCAGCTGGCCGCCGTGGCCCTTACCATGCTCACCGCGCCGAGCGTCAGGCAGGCAAGGAAGGCCATGATGGCGATCACCACCATCAGCGCATTGCCCTGGATGTTGGATGGCGGAAGGATTGGTGCGGTGGGCCTGACGCGCATTTCGGCACGCCGCGGTGGCTGCTGGGACGGCTGCGGCGCCTGCTGCTCGGTCGCACGTTTTTTGCTTTTTGCGGCGCGTGCCGCTTCCGGGCGGCTCAGCTCATTCATAAAGGTCAAGCCGCCCTTCGGTGAGGATCATCCGACGCGCATCCACCTGGTCCATCAGGGCCAGATCGTGGGTGGCGATCACCACGGCGGTGCCGAGCCGGTTGAGTTCCAGGAACAGGTTGAGGAGCCGCCGCGCCATCGGCGGGTCGACATTGCCGGTTGGTTCGTCGGCGAGAAGGATTTCTGGGCGGTCCATCAAAGCGCGGGCGATCGCGGCGCGCTGTTTCTCGCCACCGGAGAGCACGGGCGGCAGCACATTGATACGTTCGCCGAGCCCAACCCATTTCAGGAGTTCGATGACATCGTTGCGGTAGGAGCTTTCCTCCTTGCCGCGCACGCGCAGCGGCAGCGCGACGTTCTCGTAAGTCGTGAGATGATCGAGCAGCCGGAAATCTTGGAAGACGATGCCGACGCGCCTGCGCAGCATCGGGAGCTCGTTGCGGGGAATCTGAGACAGGTCACGGTCGAACATGCGAATGATGCCGCGCGTCGGGTGCAGCGACATGAAGAGCAGGCGCAACAGCGTCGTCTTTCCGGCCCCCGACGGTCCCGTCAGGAACTGGAACGATCGCTTCGGGATATCGAAGGTCATATCGCGGAGGATCTCCGGGCCCATCCCGTAGCGCAGGCCGACATTTTCGAAATGGATCAACGGATGACCAGTCCTTACTCTTCAAGACTTTCCGGTGCCGTTATCTCTTTAACGATCCGAGTAAACGAACGGTAAATCGCGCGCGGAAAAGGGCTAATTTCGGGCCGCATTTGCGAAGCATTAACCATTTGAATTTACGACTGAGCGGGATTCGTTTCAATGCCCGCCGTCCTCAACACCGGGGATAACGGGCCGAAGAGGCCCCCAATGAGCACGTTTCGCAGCCAGCAGGGCAAAACCGTCATCCGAATGGACATCCTGCCGCCGGAGCCGATCGGCCGGAATGGGCGTGTGGCTCATCCGCGCGGCGAGGTGGTCGACGCCCAGTTCGTCACCGTCGGCAATGCTGCCCGACGCGCGGCAAAGCCACGCTCCCACAACGACAACCATCATGCGCGTACTTTCTCCCGTTCGGAGGAGCCGGCATTCATCGAGCGGATCGTCGCGAGCGGCGAGCGTGCCCTGATGCGGCTTTCTGCCGATTTCTTCGCCGCGGTGGTTGCGGCCGTCTTCGTTGCGGTCTTCAGTTTTACAGGCGGGTTCTCGTTTCTCTTCAGCGGTTCGGCCGCGGCGGAAGCGGGAACTTCGCTGGACATAACGCATGTGACGATGACACCTCAGGATGCCAACGGCATGCGCGTGCTGCTGATCAACGGTATCGTCGAGAACCGTAGTGGCGGCAGCGTTGCCATGCCGTCCATCCGCGCCGATCTGTTGTCCGGCCAGGAGGTTATTGCGAGTACGCTGATTTCGCCGCCGTCCTTTGCCATTGCCGGCGGCCGCAGCCGCGGGTTCTCCGCACGGGTGCCCCATCCCGGTGGAAAACTGCCGGACTTGCGGCTTTCCCTCGCGGGCAAGGGCGCCTAAGCCTTTCTCTTCTGTTGTCGACTGTGCTATCGCACATTTTTACGGACACGCAGGAGAACCTCATGCCCGTCGTGCGCGGCAAGGTCATTGAGCCGCTTTTTACCGCAGAGCAGATAGCCGAACGCAACCGGGCGATGGCAGCGGACATTGCCGCCGGTCCGACCAAGGATCTGCTCGTCATCGCCATCCTCAAGGGCTCATTCATCTTTGCCGCCGACTTGTTGCGCGCACTGCATGATACCGGCCTTGCGCCGGAGGTCGAGTTCATCACGCTTTCGAGCTACGGTACCGGAACCGTTTCGCAGGGCGTGCGCATCGTCAAGGATATCGACAGCGACGTGAAGGATCGCGACGTTCTCCTGATCGACGATATCCTGGAATCCGGCCGTACGCTGAAATTCGCAAAGGAAATCCTTTACGAGCGCGGTGCACGCCATGTTTCGGTCGCCGTGCTGCTCGACAAGCACGTTAAGCGCAAGGAGCAGCTCGAGGCGGACTATGTCGGTTTTGAATGCCCGGATTACTTCGTCGTCGGTTATGGCATGGACGTGGCCTATGCCTTCCGCGAGCTTCCCTTCGTCGGCGTCGTCACCGGAGACGCCTGACCGCCGGTGTCAAGGTGTTAACCATGCCGGCCTCGCAAGGGCCGGCGTTTACTCCTCGACAAGAAAACTCTGATGATTTGCTCCCGATATGAAACAGACAGGGAGCGATGATCGCTATGGCAAAAATCCTGATTACCGAGGATGAGGATTCGCTTCGCAGCTTCGTTGCACGCGCGCTCCGCCTGGACGGCCATGAGACGCACGAGGCCGGCGACGGCGCAGAAGGCCTCGAAAAGCTCGCCCAGGGCCCGTTCGATCTGCTTCTTTCCGATATCCGCATGCCGGTCATGGACGGCATCGAACTGGCCCACCAGGCTTCCGAACAGTTTCCGGGGCTCAAGATCCTGCTGATGACAGGTTATGCCGAGCAGCGTGAACGCGCCGACGACCTCGCAACCAAGATTGTCGACGTGGTGCAGAAGCCATTCGCGCTTCCGGACATCCGCAGGGCGGTTGCCATGGCTCTCTCGGAGGAAAACCCACGCGCCGCCTGATCGATCATCGATCAGCGGATATCCAGGAGACGCTCCAGATATTGCCGCTCGGCCTCGCCTGACAGCGCATTGCCGAGTTTTTCACGGATGGTTTCGAGGATTTCCCGTGCCCGCTGCACGTCGATTTCATCGGGCACCTTCACCTGCTCACCGAAGTCAGGCCCTGATGTGGCGCGGGGCCGGCCGAGCGGGTCACGGCCGTTCTGCCCCCCCTGGTTGGCCATTCCCTCGCCGGGGCCTTCGCGGCCCTGACCCTGGCCTTGACCCTGCTGCTGCATGGCCTGCATCATCTGCTGCATCATGTTCTGCGCGCCCTGACGCAGCGCGCTGAGCGCATTGCCCTGGCCTTCCACGGCCTGTTCGCCCTGGCCTTCGCCGAGCGCCTTGCCGGCATTGCCCATTTCGCGCTGCGCATCTCCAAAACCCTGGCCAGGCTGCATGCCGAGTTCCTTCAGGCCTTTCTGCAGCTCTTCGAGCTTCTTGCCGAGACCTTCCTGCTGGGCGCGTAGGTTCTTCAATGCCTCGCGAAGCTGTTCGGCGGTCATCTGGTCGGTGTTCTGCTGGCCCTGTTGTCCTTGTTGACCCTGCTGCTGCTGGCCTTGCTGCTGCTGGCCCTGCTGCCGCTGACCCTGCTGGTTCTGTTCATAGGGCCGTTCATTCGGATCGCCGCGCTGCATGCGGTCCCGCAGCGCCTGGTCCAGCTTGAAGGTCTGATCCATCAGCCGTTGCTGTTCCTGCATGATCTCGCCAAGCTTGTCGATCTGCTGGCGCATCTGGCTGTTCTGCTGCTGTCCCTGCTGGCCGCGCTGCATCCGCCCGGCCTGGAGGTTGTTCATCATGCGCTGCAGCTCGTTGAGCATCTGCTGTGCCGCGTCGCGGTTGCCGGACCGGGCGAGATTTTCGATCTGGTCCATCATGTTCTGCAGGTCACGTTGGCGAATGACATTCTGGGCCTGCATGTTGTTGGGCGCCTGCGGGGCGTTCTGCATCCGCTGCGCCAGTTCGTTCATGAACTGTTGCATGGCTTCGCGCAGTTCCTGCATCAGCCGCGCAATCTCCTGGTCGGAAGCCTTGTTTTCCAGAGCTTCTGCCAGATTGCGCTGCGCATCCCGCAAACGCCGCTCGGCAAGCGAAAGATCGCCGTCCTCGATGCCGAGTGCGATTTCCCAGAGATAGTCGGCCGTGTCCTTAAGCTGCTCGTTGGTGCGCGAAAGCTTCATGCGCTCGAGCGCCGAGCGGATCAGCAGGAAGTGGCCGAGCTTTGGTATGGTCTCGTCGGGACGGATCGCCAAGGCTTCGTTGAGCGTGATCGCGCGCGGCATCTGGCGGGTGTCGAGCGCAAAGACCTGACGCTCCTCCGCAACAGCCGCCGCAAGCAGTTCGGAGAAGCCGCGGGATGGCAGCACCATCTCGTGGGAGGGGCTGTGCCCGGTCTGACCGGCGCCATCCTTGGCGACCAGCGTGATCTTTACGCGCTTGCCGGCCAGCGGGTGTTCGACGAGATTGCGGCTCGTGAGGCCCTTAACCTCCCGGCCGTTCTGGCGCGGCATGTCGAGCCGGTATTCCGGCGGCGGATAAAGCGGAGTGGCGCCTGGATCGCGATCCTCGACGGGCTCGATCAAGGCATGCGCTTCGCGGATGCCGTAGTCATCCTTGCCGGTGAAGCCGATTTCAAGCGCGCCGTTAACGGAGCGCCGCGGCTGGCCATCGAAGGCGATTTCCGGCGCCCGGTCGGGAACGACATCGAAGGCCCAGGTCTGGCCGTTTACCGTAAGGCTGCCGCTTTCGGCGACATTGAGCGTATATGTGCGGGGCGGCAGCGGCTGGTCGGCCTGCTGCGGTGCTGCAGTCTGAGGTCTCTCAGCTGTCTGTGCCGCGGTCTGCGCAGGCTGCTGCGCCGCCTTTTCCGCGGCTTTCTTGGCTTCCTCGGTAATCAAAGTGACCGGGTCTTCACCGGTTTTCGGTGCGAAGACCACGGCTTCGCCCCCTTCGCCACCGGTCACGCGAACCGTGAGCGCAGAATTCTCGGGTATGGATACGGTGACTGCTTTGGCCATCGCCTGTTGGCCGGTCAGGAAAACCGGAGCGCGGCCCGTATAGGACGGCGGCGTCAGCCATGCGTCGATGCGCAGGTCCGGATTGATGCTGGGGGCAGGCGGTGCCGGGCGGAAGGCATCAACGGGCGAGCCACCGCCGTTCGAAAACGAATAACCAAGCGCGATTGCGACGACGAGCGCCGGGATTGCGCGCAGGGCCAGCCGATCATGTCTGGCGATGTCCGGCTGCGGTAGGCCGGCATCGAGTTCGGCGATGCGTTTGGCCATGCGGAGCTGGTGCTCCTTCCACAGAGCACGGGCGAAGGGCGTTTCGAAGGCCGGTTCGTCTTCCTGCACGGCGACCGGCTGGTGAGGAAGGTTGTTGCGGTCTTCGAGCAGCCGATCGGCATCCTCGGCTGCCGGCCAGCGCAATCGGCCGAAGGGCAGAAGGGAATATACAAAGGTTAGGGCAAAGCCGCCGACCAACACCCACCGCAGCCAATCAGGCGCTATGCGGAAAATGCTGAACCACGCGGCCGAAAGAAATAGAGCCACGATGCCCAAGGGGGCCAGCAGAAGTGGCAAAATCCGCTCGAAAAACAGGACGATCCGCGCAAACGACCGTTTCAGCGCGACGCGACGCGCAAGCTCGGGATGCGACTCGAAGGCACCTTTGCGGATAAGGCTCATGCGGTCCGTCTCCAGTCGTGGCGGCGCAAATCAAGCCTCAAGATAACAGTCTTTGTGGCGAAGACGAGGGCGAGGGGCTTTTCGCCCCCATATTTTCGGGGCTTTCCCGCAAAAGTGAACGGCGCGTCAGGGGCTCAGGCAAGCCATGCTGGCACGGAATCGAGACCGATCAGATCCTCGTAGCTGCCGCGCGGACGCACGATATGGAAATCGCTGCCCTTGACCAACACCTCCGGCACGAGCAGCCGGGTATTGTAGGTGCCCGCCTGGACGGCGCCGTATGCACCGGCCGAAGCGACGGCGATAAGGTCGCCCGGCTTCGGCGCCGCCATCTCGCGCTCGAGCGCCAGATAATCGCCCGTCTCGCAGACCGGGCCGACCACGTCGGCCTTGATCCGCGGTGCATCGGTCGCGGGCACAACGACCGGGCGGATCATGTGATAGGCGTCGTAGAGCGTCGGGCGGATGAGGTCGTTCATCGCGCCGTCGACGATGACGAAGCTCTTCTCTCCGCTCTCCTTGACGTAGATGACCTCCGTTACCAGGATGCCTGCATTGCCGACGATTAGACGGCCGGGCTCCGTGACGATCCTGCATTCGAGCGAGCGGAGCTGGCGCTTCACCGTTTCGGCATAGGCGTCGGGCAGCGGCGGCGGGTTGTTGTCGTCTTTGTAGGGAATACCCAGCCCGCCGCCGATATCGACGTGGTCGATGCGGTGGCCGTCGGAGCGAAGCGCATCGACAAGCTCGCGCAGCAGCCTGAATGCATCCTCGAAGGGCTGCAGCTCGGTGATCTGGCTGCCGATATGCATGTCGATGCCGGTCACCTCGATACCATCAAGCGTGGCTGCATGGGCATAAACATCGCGGGCGCGTTCATAGGAGATGCCGAACTTGTTCTCCTTCTTGCCGGTCGAAATCTTTGCGTGGGTGCCGGCGTCGACGTCGGGATTGATGCGGAAGGAAACGTGCGCTTTCTTACCCATCTTCCGGGCGCGGAGGTTGAGCACCTCCAGTTCCGGCTCGGATTCGACGTTGAAGCAGTAGATACCGGCCTCAAGTGCCAGGTCCATTTCATGCGCGGTCTTGCCGACACCGGAGAACATGATGCGGCCTGCCGGGATGCCGGCGGCCAGCGCCCGGCGCAATTCGCCGCCGGAGACCACGTCGACGCCGGCGCCCAGCCGACCGAGGGTCTTGAGCACCGCCTGGTTGGAATTGGCCTTCATGGCATAACAGACCATCGCATCCACATCGGCGAAAGCCTGGGAGAAGACCTTGTAATGGCGCTCGAGCGTTGCCGTCGAATAGACGTAGAACGGCGTCCCGACGACCTTGGCGATTTCCGGGATCGGCACGTTTTCGGCGTGCAGCACGCCGTCGATGTAATGAAAATGGTTCACGTCGGTGCTCGAATTACAGAAGCGGGTCCAGAACGAAGGGCTTATCGGCGACAGGCTCGGGTTTTCGTTCGCCCGGTTTGCCCGGCTTTCGGATGTTCTGCTGCTCCACCGGCGTGCCCGGACGGTCGAGATCGCCCTTGCGGCCGCAGCCGACGGCAACGATGCCGGCGAGGCTCAGCACAAAAGTGATGCGGGCGATGTTTACCAGGGATTTCGACATTCTCACACCTATATCCGGCACTGCTGCGGATCCTTCATAGCGAAGTTCCGCACCCTTGTGCAGTCATTTCCGGGAACAATTCGTCTTCAGTTTCTGCCGCGCCACCAGGCGATCTGTTTCCTGACTTCCGAAGGTGCCGTGCCGCCGAAACTTGTGCGGCTGGCGACCGAGGCGTCGACCGAAAGTACGTTGAAAACCTTGTCGGTGATGGCGGCGTTGATCTCCTGGAGTTCAGCGAGTGAAAGCTCGGAGAGATCGCAACTCTTGCTTTCGGCCAATGCCACCGCGCGGCCGGTCACGTGATGAGCGTCGCGGAAAGGCAGGCCGACTTCGCGAACCAGCCAGTCGGCAAGGTCGGTCGCGGTGGAATAGCCTGCACCGGCCGCGGCCCGCATCTTGTCGGCGCGGACTGTCATGTCGCGGACCATGCCGGTCATGGCCGCAATCGCCAGTTCCAGGTTTTCGGCAGCGTCGAAGACCTGTTCCTTGTCTTCCTGCATGTCCTTGGAATAGGCGAGCGGCAGGCCCTTCATGACGGTCAAGAGCGCCACCAGCGAGCCATTGATGCGGCCGGTCTTGGCGCGAACCAGTTCGGCCGCATCCGGGTTCTTCTTCTGCGGCATGATTGAGGAGCCGGTCGAAAAGGCGTCCGACAGGCGCACGAAGCCGAATTGCGGCGTCGACCAGATGACGATCTCTTCGGCGAGACGCGACAGGTGAACGGCACAGATTGCCGCGACGGAGAGGAATTCCAGCGCGAAATCGCGGTCGGAGACGGTGTCGATCGAGTTGCGGGTCGGCTCGCGGAACCCGAGCGCCGTTGCCGTCATGTGGCGGTCGATCGGGTAGGGGGTTCCTGCCAGAGCCGCGGCGCCGATCGGGCTTTCGTCGAGGTGGTCGATGGCGTGCCGCACGCGGGCGCGGTCACGGCCGAACATTTCCACATAGGCCATGCAATGATGACCGAAGGTGACCGGCTGGGCGGTCTGGAGATGCGTGAAGCCCGGCATCACCGTGTCGGCATGCTCTTCGGCACGATCAAGGAAGGCGGCGATCAGGTCGGTCAGCATGCGCTCGGCCTTTGCGAGCTCTTCCTTGACCCAGAGACGGAAGTCGAGCGCCACCTGATCGTTGCGGGAGCGGGCGGTATGCAGGCGTCCAGCGGCTGGTCCGATCAGGGTCGCCAGCCGCGCCTCGATATTCATGTGGATGTCTTCGAGCTGTCTTGAGAATTGGAACTGCCCGCTTTCGATCTCTGACATGATCGTGTTCAGTCCAGACAAGATCTTGTCTTTATCTTCGCCCGAAATGATGCCTTTCTCAGCCAGCATGGTCGCATGCGCTATAGAGCCGCGGATATCCTGGGCATAGAGCTTCTTGTCGAAACCGATCGAGGCATTTATCTCCTCCATGATCGCGTCCGGCCCGGAGGCGAAGCGCCCGCCCCACATCTGGTTGGAGGATGTCGCGTCCTTCGTGCCGTCGGCCATGATGCAAAAGTCCTGGAGTAGTTGATGACGACCAAAAGACCCTTCGGCCTTCCTTCCGTCCGATTGATCGTGATTGCCGCCGTCGCGGGGATCATCGCCGGCGCCGTGGCGGTATACGTGAGGAATGTGGGGTCTGGCAATGGCGGGGACGTTCTCCTCGCTCAGTCTTCCGGGGCTTGCGAGGGCGCGGTAGAGACGGTGAAGTCCGTCTCGGAGTTTTCCAAGGGCCAGGTTGCCGCGATGGTGGCCGCACGGCCGCCGAGGCCGCTCGATCTTTCCTTCAAGGGACCTGATGGAAAGGACCTGAAGACAGCCGATTTCGCCGGCAAGACCGTGCTTCTCAATCTTTGGGCCACCTGGTGCGGCCCCTGTCGCGAAGAAATGCCGGCGCTGAATGCTCTTCAGAAGGAGATGGGCGGGCCTGACTTCGAAGTGGTAGCCGTCAACATCGACACCGGCACGGACGAGAAACCCAAGGCGTTTCTCGCTGAGTACGGCATCGACACGCTTGGCTATTACCGCGACAGCTCGATGGGCGTCTTCAACAGCCTGAAGAAGGAAGGACTTGCCTTCGGCCTGCCGGTGACCTTGGTGATGGATGCAAAGGGCTGCCTGATCTCGGCCATGAACGGCCCCGCCGTCTGGGACAGCCCAGATGCCAAGGCGCTGATTACGGCCGCGAAGGCGCCTTAGGTCCCAAAGCAGTCACCGCGTCGGAACCGGTACTTCGCCGCGATAGTCGTAGAAGCCGCGGCCGGATTTGCGTCCGAGCCACCCGGCCTCGACATATTTTACGAGAAGCGGGCAGGGGCGATATTTGCTGTCGGCCAGCCCGTCGTGCAGCACCTGCATGATCGACAGGCAGGTGTCGAGGCCGATAAAGTCCGCCAGCTGCAGCGGCCCCATCGGATGGTTGGCGCCGAGCTTCATGGCGGTGTCGATGGCTTCCACCGAACCGACGCCTTCATAGAGCGTGTAGATTGCCTCGTTGATCATCGGCAGCAGGATGCGATTGACGATGAACGCGGGAAAGTCCTCGGCGACCGTTACAGTCTTGTCGAGCGTGGCAACATATTCTTTGGCAGCCCGGAAGGTCGGCTCATCGGTCGCGATACCGCGCACCAACTCGACGAGTTTCATCACCGGCACCGGGTTCATGAAATGAATACCCATGAAACGTTCCGGCCGGTCGGTGGCGGAAGCGAGCCGGGTGATCGAAAGCGAAGACGTGTTGGTCGCCAGCAGGGCTTCCTGCTTCAGAACCGGACAGACCTGTGCATAGATCTTTCGCTTGACGCTTTCATCTTCTGTCGCGGCCTCGATCACCATGTCCATGGGGGCAAGGTCGTTGAGATCGGCGGAACCCGAGATGAGGGAAAGCGCAGACTTGCGCTCGTCATCGGTCAATTTGCCGTGACCCACCTGGCGGGCAAGATTGCCGTTGATCGTGGCAAGCGCTGCCTCGATCCTATCCTGGGAAAGGTCGTACATCTGCACCTTGTAACCGGCCAAGGCCGAAACATGGGCTATGCCGCAACCCATCTGACCTGCTCCGATGATGCCGATATTCTTCATGACCGAACTCATTATTGGTTTCCCTGGGTTTCGCTCCCGAGGCGCTGCGCTGCGCCTATCTTATAAAAAATGCCGGGCTGTGTGGAGACAGCCCGGCAGATTGTTATTCCGCCACTTGGCATTTTGCCAGCATTTTTCGCGCTTGCGAAATGGACAAAGGTCTAAAGCGCCTTTTCGAGCTTCGGCAGGATTTCGAAGAGGTCGCCGACGAGGCCGTAATCGGCGACCTGGAAGATCGGCGCCTCTTCGTCCTTGTTGATCGCGACGATGACTTTCGAGTCCTTCATGCCGGCCAAATGCTGAATGGCGCCGGAAATGCCGGCCGCGATATAGAGGTCAGGGGCCACCACCTTGCCGGTCTGGCCGACCTGCCAATCGTTCGGGGCATAACCGGCATCGACGGCGGCGCGGGAAGCGCCGACAGCAGCGCCAAGCTTGTCAGCGACGGGCAGAATGACCTCTTTGAACTTTTCCGCAGAGCCGAGCGCCCGGCCGCCCGAGATGATGATCTTGGCGGAGGTCAGTTCCGGACGTTCCGACGAGGACAGCGCATCCGAGACGAAGGTGGAAACGCCCGCATTGCCCGCCGCCGGCACCGTTTCCACGGATGCAGAGCCGCCTGCACCGGCCGCCTGGAACGAGGCGGTCCGAACCGTGATGACCTTCTTGGCGTCGGTCGCCTGCACCGTCTGAATCGCGTTGCCGGCGTAGATCGGCCGCTTGAAGGTATCCGCAGAGATCACCTCGACGATTTCCGAGACCTGGGCAACGTCGAGCAGGGCCGCAACCCGCGGCATGACGTTCTTCGCAGAAGCCGTCGCAGCGGCGATAATCGTGTCATAGGAGCCGGCAAGCGAGACGATCAGTGCCGCCAGCGGTTCGGCGAGATTGTTGGCTAGGCTTGCGTCGTCGGCGAGCAGCACCTTGGATACGCCGGAAAGCTTGGCGGCAGCATCGGCCGCAGCTTTGGCGCCCGAGCCGGCCACCAGCACATGCACATCGCCGCCGATCTGCGCGGCAGCGGAGAGCGCCTTGGCGGTCTGGTCGGACAGGGTTGCGTTGTCGTGTTCTGCCAGAAGAAGAATGGCCATTGTCGTAATCCTTATCCGTCGCTTTAGAGAATGCCGGCGGTCTTCAAGTTGGCGACGAGTTCCTCGACGCTCTTGACCTTGATGCCTGCCTTGCGGCCACCCGGCTCCTCGGTCTTCAGGACCTTCAGGCGCGGTGTGGTGTCGACGCCGAGCTCGGCCGGCGTCTTTTTGTCGAGCGGCTTCTTCTTGGCCTTCATGATGTTCGGCAGCGATGCATAACGCGGCTCGTTCAAACGGAGGTCGGTGGTGATGACAGCCGGCAGCTTGACTTCGATCGTCTGCAGGCCGCCATCGACTTCGCGGGTGACTTTAGCGGAACCTGCACCTATCTCGATCTTGGAGGCGAAGGTTGCCTGGGCCGTACCGAGGAGCGCTGCCAGCATCTGGCCGGTCTGATTGCTATCGTCATCGATCGCCTGCTTGCCGACGATGATCAGTCCGGGCTGCTCGGCGTCCGCGACACCCTTGAGGATCTTTGCAACGGCCAGCGGCTCGACGATGTCGTCCGTCTCGACCAGGATTGCACGATCGGCGCCCATCGCAAGGGCGGTCCTGAGCGTCTCTTCCGCCTTGGCAGGTCCGATCGATACAACCACAACCTCTTCCGCCTTGCCCGCCTCCTTCAGACGCAGAGCCTCCTCGACGGAAATCTCATCGAACGGGTTCATCGACATCTTCACATTGGTAAGCTCGACACCCGTGCCATCCGGCTTGACCCGGATCTTCACGTTGTAATCCACCACTCGCTTAACCGGCACCAGGATCTTCATGGGGTCCTTCCTCGACTTGTCTCAGCGGCAAATTGCGACATTTGCCGTTCCCTCATTTGTCAGTGGGCGACATCGATACGCATTTTTTTCTCGAATACAACGCCGTCTCGCCGCCCGCAGCGCTTTTGCGGTCGCAAAAATTACTTTTACGTACACGTCAATGTCAAGGCCTTGTCGTCAATGCGGGCTGCTGCCGGGTTCAGCCACAGCAATTGGAACCTTGGGAGTAGGCTCGGCTCGCACGGCCTTCGGCGTGACGATGGTGCGGTCGAAGAGCGGCACGCCCTTGCGGCGCATGAGGATGACCAGGATGGCACCTGCGATGATACCGCCGACATGGGCACCCCAGGAGACCATGCCGTCGAGGTCGAGTGCCAGCATGGCAAATTGCTGAACGATCCAGAGCGCCAGTGGAATGAAGGCCGGCAGCGGCAGCGGAATACGGAAAAGCACCAGCACCCAGACCCGCACCCGCGGGTGCAGCAGGAAGTAGGCCGCCACGACGCCAGAAATTGCACCGGAAGCGCCGATCAAAGGACCTTCCGAGGACGGCCCGACAAACCCATGGAGGGCGGCGCCGGCCGCGGCGCAGATCAGGTAGAAGATCAGGAATCTCACATGCCCCAGCGCATCCTCAACATTGTCACCGAACACCCAGAGAAACAGCATGTTGGAGGCGAGGTGCCAGAAGTCGAGATGCAGGAAGGCATAGGTTATGAAGGTGGCGTCGTCGGGGACGATGATGAGCGACGGATCGAGCACCGCGTAGTCGAAGATCACAGCTGGAATGAAGCCGAGGCCAAGCGAGGCGTGTTCCACGATTTCCGGGCTCGCGAGCGTGGTGAACAGCCAGACCAGCACGTTGACGGCGATGAGGCTGATTGTGACATATTGTACGCGGATATATTTCAGTTCGACGGCGTCGTGCAGCGGGATGAACATTGGTGACCCTCCTACCCCGCTAACGTTCTACCGGTTTTTCCCCGGAACCCAAAGCACGTCCGACTTGCCGCCGTCATTGGCCGAACGGGCGGCTACGAACAGGAAATCGGAAAGCCGGTTGATGTATTTCAAGGCCGCGGTTCCTACCGTTTCCTGCCGGGAAAGCTCGACCATCAGCCGCTCAGCGCGACGCGCCACGGTGCGCGCAAGGTGCAGATGGGCGGCGGCAGGGGATCCACCCGGCAAAACGAAGGAGGTGAGGGGGGCGATGTCGGTATTCAGCGTGTCGATCTCGCTCTCAAGCCGGGTCGCCTGGGCTTCGATGATGCGCAGCGGCTCGTAGTCCAGCTGTTCCCCCGTATCGGGCGTCGCGAGGTCGGCGCCCAGGTCGAACAGGTCGTTCTGGATGCGGAAGAGCATCGCATCGAGCTCAGGCAGGCCGGAGGTGTGGAGCCTTGCCATTCCGACGGCAGAATTCGTTTCGTCGACCGTGCCGTAGGCTTCTACCCTCAGGTCGTACTTTTCCCGTCGTGGACCCGAGACCAGGGCGGTGGTGCCCTTGTCGCCGGTGCGCGTGTATATCTTGTTGAGCTTTACCATTGGTCCCTCGGTCGCCGGAATCAGCTCGGGCGTCCGCCGCCGGTGATCCAGAGCGTAAGCATGATGAGAAGGATTGCGACCGCCTGCAAGAGGACGCGCAACTGCATCAGCTTGTTGGATTTGTTCGCGTCGCTTCCCTTCAGCATGTTGAACAGCCCGCGGATCAGGACGAGCACGACAAGCCCCATGACGATCAGGGTAAGCAGAGTGGTGAAACTGGACATTTTCCGATTGCTTTCGTTCAGTCGAGTCGGCGCATGAGCTTATAGAAAAGCGCGGCCGGCAATATTCTTTTCAGGAAGGCGCCCTGCTTGGCGGGCTTCGTGACCAAATAATGTGGTCGGGGACGAGGTGCGGTCAAGGCATGCGCCAGGACATGATAGACGGCTTCAGGGCCAAGCTTGTGACGGCTGATCTGCCCCCTTCCGTCGAGACGTCTGAGCTGGCGCTTGTATTGCTCCGCATGGACCGACGCTTCCTGATCGATGTGCTCGTTGAATTTGACAAGCGCATTGGCGGTAAAGCGTGAGGTGATCGGCCCAGGCTCGATGAGGCTCACTTCGATGCCGCTGCCCTGGAGTTCCATCCGCAGGGTGATGGTCAAGCCTTCGATGGCATATTTGGAAGCCGTGTAGGCGCCGCGGTAACGATAGGGCAACAGGCCGAGGATGGAGGAGCAGTTGACGATGCGGCCATGCCCTTGTGCGCGCATGATCGGGATCACAAGGCGCGTCAGTTCGTGCCAGCCGAAGACGTTGGTCTCAAACTGTTCGCGCAGCACGTCGGTGGAAAGGTCCTCCACGGCTCCCGCCTGTCCATAGGCGCCGTTGTTGAACAATGCGTCGATCCGGCCGCCGGTGCGGTCTCGAACGGTTTGAACCAGGGTGGCGATGGTTTCTGGCTTCGTATAGTCCATCATCAGCGCTTCGATGCCATCGGCCTCCAGCGCGGTGAGATCAGCCTCTTTGCGCACCGTGGCGAAAACCCGCCAGCCGTCAGCCTTCAGGGCGCGGGCGCAGTGCGCGCCGATACCGGAGGAACAGCCGGTGATGATGATCGTTCTTTTCTCGTTCATTTGATCTCGTCCCTGTACAACAGGAAGGGTTCCTCCCATATTTCGCACCAAGTCACAACGGAGTCGCCATTGTCCGAAGAAAACCGCCCCTTTCGGTGGTACAGGCTCGCCTATAAGGTATTTTGGGACGCCTATTGTCACTTCAACGAGGATGATGGCTGGGCGATGGCAAGCCATGTGGCGCTCTCGGGTCTGCTGGCGCTCTTTCCCTTCCTGATCTTCGGGACCGCTCTTGCGGGTTTTCTCGGTGCCGGCGGATTTTCAGATACGGCGATCCATCTTCTGTTCGATACCTGGCCGGCGGATATCGCCGCGCCGATCGCCTCGGAAATCCAGCGTGTGCTCACCATGCCGCGGGGCGGGCTGCTGACCGTTTCCGTATTGGCGGCCGCCTATTTCGCCTCCAACGGTGTCGAGGCGCTGCGTATTTCTCTCAACCGTGCCTACCGGATGTCCGAGACGCGGGCGTGGTACGTGACGAGGCTCGCGAGCCTTGGTTATGTAATCGTCGCAGTGGTGATCTTTGCCCTGATCAGCATCGTGCTCGTGGCCGTCCCGGTCGCGATGCGCTTTGCCGAAACGCGATTTCCCTGGCTGATCCCCGATCTGACGACGGCCGCCAACTGGGGTCTTTACGGCACTGCGCTGGTGCTGATGGCCGGGCTTCTGCTCTCGCACAAATGGCTGCCGGCCGGAGACCGGCGCATCATCGACGTCCTGCCGGGCGTGACGCTGACGATTGTCCTTTGGACCGCCTTCGGCCTGGGTTTTGCAGCCTATCTCTCGACCTTTGCCAATTATGCCGCGACTTATGCGGGGCTGGCGTCGATCATGATCGTGCTGGTCTTTCTCTACATGGTCGCGGTGATCTTCATGCTGGGTGCGGAGCTCAACGCGGCGCTGATGAAGTACCGGGTCTATTCGGTGGTGTCGCGGCTCCAGAAAGAGCGGCGCCGGCGCGAGGAGGAAGAGGCCTCAAAGGCCGACCAGCCGGCGGATGTCGCTGGGCAGGAGGCCTTGGTCGCGAAGGGCCGCAAGTCCCGTTGATCCCTCGCTTTTTGCAAGCTTCCTGCCGTCCTCTCCCAGGATAAGCCGATGGTGATGGTAGAGCGGCTCGGGCAGTTCCAGAAGTTCCTGCAGCAGCCGGTGCACCGCGGTCGCGTCGAAGAGATCCAGCCCGCGCACCACATGCGTGATGCCCTGCGCTGCATCGTCCACCGTCACCGAGAGATGATAGCTCGACGGAGCGTCGGAACGGGACAGGATGACGTCTCCCCAGACGGCCGGATCGGCGGAAATCCGCCCGCGCTCGCCGTCGCCAGTTTCGATCCATGTCAAGGGATGGCCGATGAGGCTCAGCGCCTTTCGCATGTCCAACCGGTGGGCGTGCCGCAGGCCCCTTGTGATCAGCTGCCGCCGTTCCGCCTCGCTTCGATGCCGGTCGTCTTCCGGATAGAGTGGTGAGCCGTCCGGGTCGCGGGGCCAGGTCTTTCCGCCGGCTTCATAGGCTGCCACTTTAGCCTTTACGTCGCCGCGGGTCATGAAGGCGGGATAGGCGAGACCCATCTCCGTCAGCCGGTCGAGTGCGGCGTGATAGGTGGCAAAATGCTCTGACTGCCGCCGCACCGGCCTTTCCCAGTCGAGTCCAAGCCAGGCAAGGTCGCGATAGATCAACTGCTCGAATTCCGGCGTGCAGCGGGCGAGGTCGATATCTTCGATGCGCAGCAAAAACCTCCCATCCCCCGCCCTGGCCATATCGTGGTTCAGGAGGGCGGAGAGCGCATGGCCGAGATGAAGCAGCCCGTTCGGGCTTGGCGCGAACCGATAGACCGGTTTATCAGAGGATGACGCAGGCATGGCTTCTTCTGGCATGCTTTTTGCGAAACAGCCATGGGAGGCAGGTTGTGCGGATCATCCGCGGCCCTTCGGATATCCAGGCGGGACTCGAGGCTCTGGTCGAGCTCGATCCGCGGCTCGTGTCGATCGTCGGGGCCGCCGGGCCGGTGCCGCTCAGGCTCAACGAGCCTGGATTTGCCGGCCTTGCCTCGATCATCGTGTCGCAGATGGTCTCGCGGGCAAGCGCGGAGGCGATCTGGGGGCGAATCACCGCTGCCGGGCCGGTCACCGCTGCGGGTTATGCAGCGCTTGATCCCGCCGTTGTCGCCACCTTCGGCCTCTCACGGGCGAAGGCTGCGACGCTTCTCAATCTCTCCACAGCAATTTCGCAAGGCCTCATCGACCTGGAGTCGATCTGTGAACTGGAAACGGGCGAGGCCATCCGGACGATGACGGCGCTCCCGGGCATCGGGCCGTGGACGGCGGGGGTCTATCTGATGTTCTGCGGAGGGCACCCCGATATCTTTCCGTCCGGCGACGTGGCTCTGCAGGCGGCCGTTGGGCACGCGCTGGGGCTGGAGGCGCGGCCTCAAGCGAAAGATCTCGCGGCAATGGCGGAAGCCTGGCGGCCGTGGCGGTCCGTCGCGGCGAGGCTCTTTTGGGCCTATTACGCGGCGAAGATGCGCCGGGACGCCACGCCGCTTGCGTGAAGCTGGGGCAAAGTATCTCACTGCATTTATTGGGCTTCACAATCCTGTAACAACGGACCTAATATAGAAAGTACAGATGCCGAATCGGGTAGGAGCGTCACTTGACGATTGCAGTCTCCCCGCAGGCCCTGCCGGCGCTCGTTCTGAACGCTGACTACCGGCCGCTGAGTTATTATCCCTTGTCGCTGTGGTCCTGGCAGGACGCGATCAAGGCGGTTTTCCTCGACCGGGTCAATATCATCGCCGAATACGAACACTCGGTCTGCTCTCCAAGCTTCTCCATGAAATTGCCGAGCGTCGTCAGCCTGAAGACCTATATTCAGCCGACCCGCAACCCTGCCTTCACCCGGTTCAACGTCTTCCTGCGGGACAAGTTCGAGTGCCAGTATTGCGGTGAAAACGATGATCTGACCTTCGACCACGTCATCCCGCGCGCCCATGGCGGAGAAACCACCTGGGAAAATGTCGTGGCCGCCTGCTCGCCCTGCAATCTCAGGAAGGGCAGCAAGCTGCCGAAGCAGGCCGGCATGTTCCCGCATCAGAAGCCTTATCAGCCGACGGTACAGGACCTGCACAACAACGGCCGGCTTTTCCCGCCGAACTACCTGCACGAAAGCTGGATGGACTATCTCTACTGGGATACGGAACTGCAGCCGTGATCTCGGCCGGAGGCCGCCTCAGGCGGCCTTTTTGGCGCCCAGAAAGGCGATCCCGGCAAGAATGACGCTGGCAAGGACATTCCAGCCGGCAAATGACAGGCCAAGCACGCGAAGGGCTGCTTCCGTGCAGGAGGGGCCGTGGACGGTGTTGAGGTCCGAAAGCAGGCTGCCGGCATTGGTTGTGACGCCGGCCCCGCCACCGCAACTCGCCGGTCCCTCCCAGAAGGCCCATTCTACGCCGGAGTGATAGACGCCCATGCCAGCGCCGACCAGCATCATCACGCCAATGACAAGGAGGGTTGCGCGCGTGATCCAGCCCGGCAGGCTAAGAGCCGACGCAATGATCCCGAGGATGCCGACCGGAATGCCGTAGTAATAGGGATCGCGCTGCAGCAGGCAAAGCGCGCAGGGGATATAGCCGCCGATATACTGAAAGGCGAGCGCGCCTCCGACAGTTGCTGCCATGCCCACAGTGACGGCAACGGCGTAGCCCATTCCGGCGTGGGATCGAGGGGCGGAAGCTGTCAGCGCCATAAACTTTTCCTCACTGATGTTGGCTCACTTAGAGCAGATGCAGCCGCGCTGTAAATGATCGCACAGGAGACAAATTGTCTCCGCTCCGCCACTTTTTCGTGAGTTTGCGGAGGATTTGTGGTGCCCGCTTTTCTCAAGTGGGTCGAACGACATCTCTTGGAGAATGGTGCCCCGTGCCGGAATCGAACCAGCACTCCTTTCGGAACCTGATTTTGAGTCAGGCGCGTCTACCAATTCCGCCAACGGGGCACTTCGGTAGTGGCAAGCGCTCTATCACGAGGCCGTAGCGTCTTGCAAGATTGAAGTGCTCATTGCGTGGTGGGTTTGTCCCTCTTGTATTTCAAACTTCGAAGATGTTAGCTGGTGCAGCAAAATGAGAAGCACTGCACATGAAACTGCCTGCCGGCACCTCCTATGAGGAGATCTATCGCAATTTCGCCTGGGACATCCCGCCAAGGTTTAACATGGGCGAGGTGGTCAGCGATGACTGGGCGGCGAAACATCCGGACCGCATCTGCCTGCAGCACTTCAGCCCCGATGGCGCGCATTCTTCTCTCACCTATGGCGAACTTGCGGCGCGCTCCGCCTCGCTTGCGAATGCCTTTGTTTCGCTCGGCCTGAAGGCCGGCGATCGGGTCGCGCTTCTGCTGCCGCAGAGCTTCGAGACGGTGATCGCGCACGTCGCTATCTATAAGATGGGCGCAATCGCGCTGCCGCTCGCTCTACTCTTCGGCGCCGAGGCGCTCGAATATCGCCTGAGGGCATCGAGCACGGCGGCGATCGTCACCAATGCCTTCGGCCTCTCGCGCCTCACCGAACTGCGCGAGCGGCTGCCCGATCTGAAGCATGTCATCGTCACGTCGGATGTGGCCCCGCAGGGGAAGCTTGTTTCGCTTGCGGAGTTGATATCAGCCCATCCGTCGGATTTTGCCGTTGCGCCGACCGGGCCTGACGATCCTGCACTGATGATCTTCACCTCCGGTACCACAGGCCCGCCGAAGGCGGCGTTGCACGGACACCGGGTGCTGGCCGGCCATATTCCAGGCTTTCAGCTGGCGCATGAATTTGCACCGCAGGCGGGCGACCGGATCTGGACGCCGTCCGATTGGGCCTGGGCAGGCGGTCTGCTCAACGTGCTGATGCCGGCGTTGATGCTCGGCATTCCCGTCGTCTCCTCGCCGGCCCAGAAATTCGACGCGGACATGGCCTTCCGCATTATGGCGGAAATGGATGTCCGCAACGCCTTCATCCCTCCGACGGCCCTGCGTCTTCTGAAGGCGGTCGAAAGACCGCTGGAGAAATACGATCTGAAGCTGCGCACGATCGCCTCAGCCGGTGAGGCGCTTGGCCGGGAGACCTACGACTGGGCCAAATCGGCACTCGGGCTCACCGTCAATGAGTTCTACGGCCAGACGGAATGCAATTTCGTGCTCTCCTCGGCCGCCTATCTCGGCGTGTCGCGAGGCGGCGCGATCGGCCGTCCGGTGCCCGGGCATATCGTCGGCGTCATCGATGAAAAGGGCATGGAGCGTCCCGTCGGACAGATCGGGCAGATCGCCATCCGCCGGCCGGACCCGGTGATGTTCCTCGGCTACTGGAACGACGAGGCGGCGACCGAATCCAAGTTCATCGGAGATTGGCTCGTGACGGGCGACCTCGGCCGCCGGGACGAAGAAGGTTATGTGGAATTCATCGGCCGCGACGACGACGTCATCACCTCGTCCGGCTACCGCATCGGCCCGAGCGAGATCGAGGACTGTCTGAGCGGCCATCCCGCCGTTCGTCTGGCGGCGGTGGTCGGCAAACCCGATCCGGTCCGCACGGAAATCGTCAAGGCCTATATCGTCGTCGCACCCGGCTATGATCCGAGCCCGGAACTGGCGGCGGAGATCCGCGAATGGGTGAAGACGCGGCTTTCCATGCACGAATATCCGCGCGAGGTCGCCTTTGTGGACGAGATACCGCTGACGACCAGCGGCAAGGTCATCCGACGGCTGCTTCGTGAAAAAGCCGCCGCGGAGTGATCATTCCGAGCGGCCGGCGATCGACAGGATCTTCTCCCTGAGGATGCGGGCCATGTTGCGGGTGTTGCGGTAAAGGTGAAGCTGCGCCGCCACCTGGCGCACGTCGCGGTCGCCGTTCTGTTTCAGCCCGATCACCAGCGTACCCATCTCCTCGCGTTCCTCCCAGAAGCGGCTCATGATCGGGTGATCGGGGACGGCGCAGCTGTCAGTGCGGGTGATGTTGGCGTCTTCAAGATGCCATTCCGTCAGCTTCATCATCAGAAGCTTGCCGGGCGAATAGGAGGAGAAATTCTCGTCATAGGCCGTTTTCCAGGTATAGGCTTCGCCGGCCATCAGGAAGACGACGAGAGAGGCGATGGCGCGGCCGTCGAAATCGACCGTATGGATGCGCACGGCATCGACTTCGGCAAGATTGGTGATCGCTTCGCGGGCAAAAGCCGAGCGGAAGCGGTCATTGATGAGTGCGGAACGCCTGCGCCCCTTCCAGCCTTTCGCCTCGAGCAGCAGGAATTCCTCCATGCGCAGCCGGACCTCCTCCGGCTGGCGGGCCACCGAATAGGCAAGGGTGCCGCGGGCTGCCAGGTTGCGCCAGACGCGGCGCATCTCCCGGAAATGATGCGGAGAGACCGCATGTTTCAGATAGGCTTCGCCATCGAGCAGACTCTCCAGCATCGGCCGCCGGAACGGATCGGTGACCGCCACCGGCAGGTTGCGTCCGATGGCGACAGCCTTGGCTAACTGGGCGAAATGGCCATTGAGGCGAACGTCAGGCAATACCAGCACGCCCGGAAGCCGCGCTTCCCTGAGGATGAGGGCCTCGAAGAGATTGTCGATCGTTTCGGCGGCATCTTCGGCATCGACGAGCGGGGTGCCGAGCGGGCCGAAGGGATTGGCCCAGGTGCGGAGGATCGATGCACCCATCGAGAAGCCGGGTTTTTCGATGGTGAACGGCATCAGCAGTCTGAGACGGCTGCGCGCCCCGCTTTCATCGCGGATCAGCGCCAGGCGAACCTGCTTGTCCTCCACCCGCGGCATGGCGGGCGCCAGCAACCTCGCTGAGAAGAAGATATTGGGCTCCATGGCCCGATTGGAGAGGAACTCTAGTTCTTCCTGGAGATCGTAGCCGAAGGCAGCCGGATAGAGGCAGAGTTCACGGCCCGACCGGCCGATCGGCAACCGGGTGTCGGCGTCGGGGCGTTCGACACGAAATCTCTGTATCGGCGGAAAATGTCCGCCGCCATTGCCTTCGAATTCGCCGCTGATCGGTGGTTGAGCCATGGTCAGGAAGCCTTTGAAGGAACGGAGGGCATAGGCTCGGCAAATGCGAAGAGCACGATGCCGAGCGTGCGGCGCACGGCGATATGCAGCAGCACCGCCTCGATCATCATTGCCGATGCCGTTGCCGCCGCCGCGCCGACAAGTCCGAAATGGGAAATGAGCGCGATGTTGAGGCCGATGCTGGCCGCAAGGGTGATGGCATAGAGCAGGACACAGAGGTTCTGGTGTCCCGCCATGCTGAGCAGCACCTCGCCAGGCCCGACCATGGATTTGGCGAGGATGCCGGCAAAGAGGATCGCCATCAGCCAGTAACCGGCGGTGAAGGCGCTGCCGAAGAGCGAGAGCAGCAGATCGCCTGCGGCAAGTGCCAGAAGACCGACGGCAAGCGACGGCCAGAAACTCCAGCGAGCCATCTGTCCGGCAAAGGCTGCGAGCGCCGCCATGTCCCCTTCCGCCAGGATGGCGGAGAACCGGGGGCCGGCGGCGGCCTTGATGGAGAAATAGACGAACTGGACGAGCACGATCGTCTTGGCGGCGGCGTAATAGATGCCCACCTGGTCGGGCGGCAGGTAGAGGCCGACGACCACGACATCCGCATTGGTCAGCAGGAAGCCGATGCCGTCCACCAGAAAGAGCGGCAGCGAATAGCGGAACCAGGCGCCCATTTCGAAACGCCTGGGGCCGATCCCGTAGAGCCGGCGCAGGCGAAGCGTCAGGCGCAGAAGCTGCAGGAGCGTCGTCACATAGGTTGCCGCAAGTGCTGCCTCCATCGCCGTCACGGCGGTGCGTGGAGCGCCGAACCACAGGGCGGCTAGCATAAAGACGAGGATCAGGGTCGGACGGATGAGGTAGGTGGGGCTCAGCGCAGTCACCGTCCAGCCGTTCGAACGCGCGGTCCCGTCCAGCACGTCTCCGAGCGCGATCATCGGCATGGTGAAGAAGGCAAGCGAGATTGGCACCAGGTAATAGGCCTCGAGCCTGCCCTCGAAGACCTGCAGGAAGACTAAGCCGACAGCGCCGATGAAGCTCGCCGAGCCGAAAGCCACCAGGCGGACGGCCAGATTGAGACCGCGCACGGTCTCCACTTCGCCGCGGGCCTTGTGCTGGTGCAGGAAACGGATCACGGAGGTGTGGAAGCCGAGGCAGGAGAGGTTGCCGGCAAGCACCACGACAACCCAGACGAAGGCGAAGATGCCGTATTCGAACTCGCCCATCAGGCGGGCGAGGATGATCTGCGAAACGAACGCGATTGCAGCACTGAAAATGCGGATAACGAAGGCGATCAGCGCCCGGCGCTGGGCACGTGCCGTCTCGTCCTCATCGGTCAGGATCGTCTCGAGCTTGCGCGTCAGCGGATGAAGCCGGGCGCGTAAGCCTGGCGGCAGCAATCTCTCCGCTGTTTCGATGACCGCCATGATGGGCACGCAATACTCGTAGCGACGACGGGAACAATTGCGAAAGTGTTGCCACAGCAGGGTTAAGAAAGGGTTCGTCGGATGGCTAAAAAGCCCGGCGGCGCCGGATAACTCAAGGTGTTTCGACGGGTGAGGCGGGGCGGCTCGCTGCTATATGCTTTGCTGCCGCGACCGCAAGGGCGACGACGACCAATCCGGCAGCGGTTGCGAAAGCGGCTTGCATCCCGACGGCGGTCGCATCGGCGGATGCCGCCGTTATGTCGCCTGCTCCGGACATCGCCGCGAATATGGCACCCATGACGGACGCCCCGGTGGTGAGGCCGAGATTGCGCGACAGGTTCAGCAAGCCCGCCGTCAGGCCTCGCTGATCCGGCGGGATATCCGCCATGACGGCTGTGTTATTGGCAGCTTGGAATAAAGCATAACCGGCGGTCATGACGGCCAGCGGTGTTACATAGGCCCATATGCCAAACGTTCTCGGCAGCATCGCCAGCGCGACGGAACCCGCCATCATCGCCAGGAGGCCAGCAACCGTCGCGCGGGCGGAGCCGAAGTGGTCTACCAGGTGGCCGGCTGGCCAGCCGGTCAGGGCGGAGACCACGGGGCCGGTCGACATGGCAAACCCCACCAAAGCCGCGTTGAGCCCAAGCGATCGGGAAAGGTAGAACGGGCCGACAACAAGCGTCGCCATGATCACCGTCGAAACGAGCGTGCTCATCGCAAGGCCGGCAGCCAGCGATGGATCGCGCAGCATTGCCGGCCGGACCAGGGGGGATACCGTTCTGGTTTCGGCGAATAGAAACAGGCAAAATCCGACGATCGCTGCTACGAGCAGCGCGGCGTTCAGTGGCCCGAAGCTGCCATGTCCGAGCGTTGTGGCGAGTGCGTAAGCCAAAAGCGCCAGCCCCAGCAGCGCCGTCCCCCGGATGTCCAACTGCGGTTTGCCCTGACGCTCCGTTGCCGGCGCATGGGAGGGTAGATAGCGGTAGGCAAGAACGAAGGCGAGCGCCGCAAGCGGAACGGCAACCAGAAAGATCGCTCGCCATCCGCTTGCCGCGATCAAAGCACCCCCGAGCGACGGGCCAAGGGCCGTACCGACTGCCGACATGGTTCCGAGCAGCCCCATGGCGCTGCCGGCTCTCTCCTTCGGCACGATCTCCCCGACAATCGCCATGGAAAGCGCCATCATGATCGCCGCTGCAAGACCCTGCGCCGCCCGCGCAGCAATGAGCACGGCGAGCGTGGGCGCGGCGCCGCAGGCGATGGAGGCGAGCATGAACAAGCCGAGCCCAATGAGCAGCAACCGCCGCCGGCCGACAATATCGCCGAGCCGCCCGACACTGACGATCAGCACGGTGATTGCAAGGAGGTAGGCCAGCACGACCCATTGTACCTGCTGGAAGGAGGCGCCGAACGCCGGCCCCATCGCCGGGAGACCGACATTGGCGATGCTGGTTCCGAGCGAGGAGAGCAGCATGGCAAGGGAAACGGCCGCGAGTGCGCCGCGCGGGGCACGCAATTTCTCGCCGCTGGCGGCTACGGCTCGTTTTCTATCGCTTTGCATGGTCACACCTTCCGTTTCTGCAGCTGGGATCAGCGCAGCAAACGTAGCTCGTTCTCGATATATGGCAGAAGGCGCATCATTTGCACTCAATTCGTGCGTTTTACGCCATGTCAGGCCGAAACCGTTGTGCTATCTTCGGCGCATGTCGCATCCCGATCTGAACCTGCTCGTCACCCTCGATGTGTTGCTTGCCGAAGGCAGCGTGGCCCGCGCGGCCAGGCGCCTGCGTCTCAGTCCGTCCGCCATGAGCCGGGCACTGGCGCGACTGCGGGACACGACGGGGGATCCGCTTCTGGTCAGGGCTGGTCGCGGCCTGGTGCCGACACCCCGCGCCCTTGAACTGCGCGAACGGGTCGGTCAGCTCGTGCAGGATGCCGAAGCGGTTCTGCGGCCTGCCGAAAGCCTCGATCTCAAAAAACTCGTCCGGACGTTCACGCTTCGCAGCAGCGATGGTTTCGTCGAGAATTTTGGACCGGAACTCATTGCGTTGGTCGGAGAACAGGCTCCTGGCGTTCAGCTGCGTTTCATACCGAAGCCGAACAAGGAGAGCGGCCCCTTGCGTGATGGCACGGTCGATTTGGAAACGGGTGTGATCGGGGCGGCAACTGGTCCGGAAGTCCGCGTCCAGGCGTTGTTCAGGGACCGTTTCGTCGGAGTGGTGCGGATGGGCCACCCGCTGAGCCAGGGCGAGATGAACCTTTCCCGCTACGCGGCGGGCAGGCATGTGCTGGTGTCACGACGGGGTTTCGACAAAGGCCCGCTCGACGAGGCGCTCGAGGCCCAAGGGGCGAGGCGGGAGATTGTCACGATCGTCGGGGGTTTTTCCGCGGCTCTGGCTCTGGCGCGGGCTTCGGATCTCATCGCCACGGTTCCCGAGCGTCATACCGGCAATCTGCGCAAGGGGCTGTTCAGCTTCCCGCTTCCAGTTCCGATGCCGGAGATAACGGTATCGCTGCTCTGGCACCCCCGGATGGATGCCGACCCCGCCCATCGATGGTTGCGCAGCTGCGTTCGGGATGTCTGTGCGGCTTCGGCGCGGGAACAACGCGCCGAAGCCTGACGCCAGCTTATCTCAAGTCTCAGACCTGTTCGAACGCGCCGTGGCAGTGCTTGTATTTCTTGCCCGAGCCGCAGGGGCAGGCTTCGTTGCGGCCGACCTTGCCCCAGGTGGACGGGTCTTCCGGGTGACGGTCCTGCGGCGCGGCGATGAAGTTTTCGCCATCCTGGCCGGTAAACTGGTCTTCGCCCGTGGTCGGATCGATATGATGTCCTTCGAAGACCGGCGGCGGTTCCGGCGGCTCGGGGTTCTGCACGAGTTCGACGCGCATCATCTGGGCCGTCACTGCTTCGCGCAGGTTAGCGAGCAAGGCCTGGAAGAGCTCGAAGGCCTCGGCCTTGTATTCCTGCAGCGGATCGCGCTGCGCATAACCGCGGAAGCCGATGACCGAACGCAGGTGGTCGAGATTGACGATATGTTCGCGCCACAGGTGGTCGAGCGTCTGGAGCAGCACGGAGCGCTCCACATAATTCATGATATCGGCGCCGAAGCGTTCGCGGCGATCGGCGGCAGCCTTGTTTGCCGCCTCGGTAATGCGCTCGCGGATGTCGTCCTCGCCGATGCCTTCTTCCTTGACCCAATCCTCGATCGGCAGATCCAGGTTTAGCTGGCGGCCGACGTCTTCGCGCAGCCCCTGCGCATTCCACTGTTCGGCATAGGCGCGCTCGGGAATGTGCTTTGCGACGAGAACTTCGATCACCTCGGTGCGCATTTCCTCGACGACTTCCGAAACGTCTTCGGAGTCCATCATCTCGAGGCGCTGCTCGAAGATAACCTTGCGCTGGTCGTTGGTGACGTCGTCGTATTTCAGAAGGTTCTTGCGGATGTCGAAGTTGCGGGCTTCCACCTTCTTCTGGGCACGTTCCAGCGCCTTGTTGATCCAGGGATGGACGATCGCCTCGCCTTCCTTTAGGCCGAGCTTCTGCAGCATGCCGTCCATGCGGTCGGAGCCGAAGATGCGCATCAGGTCGTCCTGGAGCGACAGGTAGAATTTCGAGCGGCCCGGATCGCCCTGACGGCCGGAACGGCCGCGCAGCTGGTTGTCGATGCGGCGGCTTTCGTGGCGCTCGGTGGCGATGACGTAGAGGCCGCCGGCGGCAAGCGCCTTTTCCTTGAGCTGCCTGACCTCTTCGCGGATGGCGGTTTCCTTGGCAGAGCGTTCTGCCGGATCCTCGATCCCCTCCAGTTC
Source organism: Neorhizobium sp. R1-B (assembly GCF_004368875.1). Lineage (NCBI taxonomy): Bacteria > Pseudomonadati > Pseudomonadota > Alphaproteobacteria > Hyphomicrobiales > Rhizobiaceae > Neorhizobium > Neorhizobium sp. R1-B. The sequence goes on along the minus strand of NZ_SOEM01000007.1, from coordinate 38,458 downwards.
GCGCTCAAGGCGCATCTCGATATTGCCGCCAAGCTGGATGTCGGTGCCGCGGCCGGCCATGTTGGTGGCGATCGTCACCGCGCCCGGCACGCCGGCCTGGCTGACGATATAGGCTTCCTGTTCGTGGTAACGAGCGTTCAGAACCTGGAAGTTGTCGAAGCCGGACTGGCGCAGCATGGTCGCCAGCAATTCCGACTTCTCGATCGAGGTCGTGCCGACGAGGACCGGCTGGCCGCGCTCGTGAGCATCCTTGATCTCTGCGATGATCGCCTTGAATTTCTCGTCGAAGCTCCGGTAGACCTCATCGTCTTCGTCGATACGCTGGATCGGCATGTTGGTCGGCACTTCGACCACTTCCAGCTTGTAAATGTTGCCGAATTCCTCCGCTTCCGTCGAAGCCGTACCGGTCATGCCGGCGAGCTTTGCGTACATGCGGAAATAGTTCTGGAAGGTGATCGAGGAGAGCGTCTGGTTCTCCGGCTGGATCTGCACCTTCTCCTTGGCTTCGAGCGCCTGGTGCTGGCCTTCCGAATAACGGCGGCCGGGCATCATGCGGCCCGTGAATTCGTCGATGATGACGATCTCGCCGTTGCGGACGATATAGTCCTTGTCGCGGGTGAAAAGCTTGTGAGCCTTCAGCGCGTTGTTGATGTGGTGGACAATCGCCACGTTCTCGACATCGTAGAGGCTTTCGCCCTTCAGCAGACCCGCCTGGCGCAGCAGGTTTTCGAGCTTTTCGGTGCCGGCTTCGGAGAAATTGGCCGAGCGCTGCTTCTCGTCGATCTCGTAATCTTCCGGCGAGAGCAGCGGAATGAAAGCGTCGATCGTGTTGTAGAGTTCGGAGCGGTCATCGAGCGGGCCGGAGATGATCAGCGGCGTGCGCGCCTCGTCGACCAGGATCGAGTCCACTTCGTCGACGATCGCATAGTTGTGGCCGCGCTGGACCATCTGGCTGCGCTCATATTTCATGTTGTCGCGCAGATAGTCGAAGCCCAGTTCGTTGTTGGTGGCGTAGGTGATGTCGCAGGCATAGGCCGCGTGACGCTCCTCGTCGCTCAAGCCGTGGACGATGACGCCCGTGGTCAGGCCGAGGAAGCCGTAGAGCTTGCCCATTGTCGTCGCATCGCGGCGGGCGAGGTAATCGTTGACCGTGACCACGTGAACGCCCTTGCCGGAGAGCGCGTTGAGGTAAACGGGCAGGGTTGCCACCAGCGTCTTGCCTTCGCCGGTCTTCATCTCCGCGATTGCACCGTCGTGAAGGATCATGCCGCCCATCAGCTGCACGTCGAAGGGGCGCATGCCGAGGACCCGGCGGGACGCTTCCCGCACGACGGCAAAGGCCGGGATGAGGATGTCGTCGAGCGTCTTGCCTTCGGCAAGCAGTTTCTTGAATTCCGCAGTCTGGGCTGCGAGCTGCTCGTCGGAAAGAGCCTTGGTCTTTTCCTCAATTGCATTGATGGCGTCTATTTTCGGCTGGTAGCCGCGGAGGCGACGGTCGTTTGCCGAACCGAACAATTTGCGGGCGATGCCGCCAAGGCTGACCATACGAATGGTCCTTTCTGATCTCAGTTCTTGGGACGGCGGGCCGGGCTGCCGGTGTCGGCTTGATGACGGCAAAATGACCCGCCACGCCCGGAAACTCTTCTGGACGCGAAGTTGCGTGACAGATAAGAGGGGGGTCGAATTATGTCAACGGTGGCGGCCGATACAGAATGGCCACAATCCGGTGTTTGTGAAGGTTTTCCGGCCGGATTCAGACGTTCTGAAGCCGGCGCCCTATTGAAAGGTAAATCGATGTTGCGCCACAAATTCCTCGTAACGGCTGCGCTTGCCGCTGCGATCTTCTCCCAGGCTCCGGCATTTTCGGCGGAAGATGCCGTTGTCGCAAAGGTGGGGAGCCTGGAAATCCGCCAGTCGGAGCTCGACCTCGCAATCCAGAATCTTGACCCGCAGCTTGCTCAGCTTCCGGATGAGCAGAAGAAGGTCGCGGCTCTTTCGGGCGCCATTGACGTCAAGCTTCTGGCCTCCGGCGCGCTTGCCGAAGGCATCAAGGATACCGAAGATTTCAAGAAGCGCATGGCCTATATCGGCGACCGCGAACTCCACAATGCCTATTTCCGCAAGCACGTCATCGACGCGGTCACCGCGGAAGAAGTGAAAGCCCGCTACGACAAGGAAATCGCGGGCATTCCGAAGCAGGAAGAGGTACATGCCCGCCACATTCTCGTGAAGACCGAGGAAGAGGCAAAGGCTGTCATCGCCGATCTCGACAAGGGCAAGGACTTCGCCGAGATCGCCAAGGAAAAGTCGCAGGATTCCAACAAGGACGAAGGCGGTGACCTCGGCTGGTTCGGCCGTGGCCGCATGGTGCCGGAATTCGAGGAAGCGGCTTTCACTCTCGAAAAGGGCGCCTATACCAAGACCCCGGTTCAGTCCCAGTTCGGCTTCCATGTCATTAAGCTGGAAGACAAGCGCGACGCTCCGCCCCCGGCTCTCGATCAGGTCGAGGATCAGGTCCGTCAGCTCGTAATGCGCGACAAGTATGTGGCGCTGATCGAGAAGGCCAAGGCCGATCAGAAGGTCGAGATCATGGATGAAGCCTTGAAGAAGGGCTACGACGACGTCAGCAAGATGCGCGATGGCGGCGACGCGCCGGCCGTTCCGGCACAGCAGTAATCGTCCGAAGAGCCACCCTGAGGCCCGGATTTTCCGGGCCTTTCCTTATTGCCAGGTTGTTTCCGATGTCCGCTTCCGTTTCTCCGCTCGCTCCGAAATCCTATCCAGACATGCCAGCTCTGCGCGGCCTGCGTATGGCGACTGCCGCCGCCGGCATCAAGTACAAGAACCGCACCGACGTGCTTCTGATGGTTTTCGATAAGCCGGCTTCAGTTGCGGGGGTCTTCACCCGGTCCAAATGCCCCTCGGCTCCAGTCGATTTCTGCCGCGCCAATCTGCCGCACGGATCGGCCCGGGCCGTTGTGGTCAATTCCGGCAATGCCAATGCGTTTACGGGCGTCAAAGGCAAGGCTGCGACCGCGCTCACTGCCAGGTCGGCCGCAGAGGCCGTGGGTTGCGAGGAAACGCAAGTCTACCTTGCCTCGACCGGCGTGATCGGCGAACCGCTGGATGCGACGAAATTTGCAGGCGTGCTCGGCGAAATGTACGGCCAGGCGTCGGGCGACTTCTGGATCGAGGCAGCCAAGGCGATCATGACCACCGACACCTATCCAAAGGTGGCGACCCGCACCGCCGAGATCGGCGGCGTGAAGGTGACGATCAACGGCATCGCCAAGGGTGCGGGCATGATCGCGCCCGACATGGCAACCATGCTGTCTTTCGTGGCGACCGACGCGGATATCGCCTCGCCGGTGCTTCAGACTCTTTTGGCTGCCGGCGTCGGCCCGACGTTCAACTCGGTCACCGTCGACAGTGACACGTCGACCTCCGACACGCTGATGCTGTTTGCGACCGGTGCCGCGGCTGAGGACGGGCAGGCCCGTGTCGAGAGCGCTGACGATGTCCGCCTGGAAGGTTTTCGTGCCGCGCTCAACGATCTGCTCAGGGATCTTGCCCTGCAGGTGGTGCGCGACGGCGAAGGCGCCCGCAAGATGGTCGAAATCACCGTGACCGGGGCCGAGAGCGATGCGGCTGCCAAGAAGATCGCGCTTTCGATCGCCAATTCCCCTCTGGTCAAGACGGCCATTGCCGGTGAGGACGCCAACTGGGGCCGCATCGTCATGGCCGTCGGCAAGTCCGGCGAGATGGCCGACCGCGATCGTCTGGCGATCTGGTTCGGCGGTGTGCGGGTAGCCGTCGACGGCGAGCGTGATCCGGCCTATTCGGAAGCCGCCACCACGGCGGTGATGAAAGAGGAAGACATTCCGGTCAAAGTGGATATCGGTCTCGGCAGCGGTACCGCCACCGTCTGGACCTGCGACCTGACCAAGGAATATGTCGCCATCAACGGCGACTATCGGAGCTGACGGGATTGATACAGTCATCATCTCCGCAAGGCGACCTGCCGCTGGTGCGACGCCTCGAAGCCGTCGGCTTCCGGGCCTGGCCGGCGGCGTCCGTCGTCTATGACGGAAGCTGGCAGGTGCGACTCACCGGTGGCCATCCCTCGAAGCGCCTCAACTGCATCGTGCCGCTTGACCCTTCCGATCATCGGGACATGGCGACGCGGCTTCAGAAGGCGCGCAAGCGGTTCGAAAGCTACGGCCGGCCGCTTCTCGTCCGCGAGACGCCGCTTGCCCCGCCTCTTCTGCTCGACCATCTTAAGGCGGAAGGATGGCGGGCCTTCGAAACGGTCGACGTGCTGACTGTCGATCTTACCGCACTCGAATTGCCCGACACGCTCGACTACCTGCCGAGCCACGATGTCGGCCGGTTCACCGATGCGACGCTTGCGGTCAATGGCGAGGATGCCGCGCTGAAGCCGGCGATGGCGGAAATTCTCTCGGCGATCAAGCCGCCATCGGGCTTCTTCATCAAGGAGAGTGCCGTCGACGGGCCGATCGCGATGGCGCTCTGTGTGCAGGACAACGATCTGGCCGGGATTATTTCCTTTGCCGTCGTCGAAGCATATCGGCGAGAGGGTATAGGCACGGAAATTCTCTCCTCGGCCCTGCGCTGGGCACGTATCAGCGGCGCGCGTTCGGCCTGGCTTCAGGTCGTTGCCGACAATGCGCCGGCGCTGGCGCTCTACCGCAAGTTCGGTTTCCGCAAGGCCTATGAATACCGCTACTGGCGGCAGGACATGCCGGCATGAACGAGACCCCTCGCAAGCTCCTGCTGGTTGCCGCCTGCGCCCTCATCGATACCGACGGGCGAATCCTGCTCGCACAGCGTCCCGAAGGCAAGACGCTGGCAGGCCTCTGGGAATTTCCGGGCGGCAAGGTCGAGCCCGGCGAAACGCCCGAGGAGACGCTGGTGCGCGAACTCCACGAAGAGCTTGGCATCGTGACGAAAATCCCGTGCCTGGCGCCGCTCACCTTCGCCAGCCACACCTACGAGACGTTCCACCTCCTGATGCCGCTTTATATCTGCCGGCGTTACGAGGGCATTCCGGTCGGGAGGGAAGGTCAGGCGATCAAATGGGTGCGGCCGAATGCATTGCGGGATTATCCCATGCCGCCGGCCGACGAGCCGTTGATCCCGATCCTTCAAGACCTGCTTTGATCGTTAAAATTAGCAGAATCGAATTCATTCTGCGTTAAGGGTTCGTTTAGCCGATTGTGGCACCTTTTGGGCTCACCAAGTAACCGCGTTTTACGAGACTTCGAAGGCATGGACGAGGAATTCTGGAAGACTGCGCGGATTCGACAGCGGGCGGCGCGTGGATCCGGCAGGACCGGAGCGCTCAATATCGCGCTCCTGTTCGGCACGGCTGCCATCGCACTCGCTTTGATCGTGACGCCGATGCTGGCAGACCGCAGCGACGAGCGGATGGCGCATGTCCAGGAAGATTTCGACCGGATCACGACGGGTTCGATCAGGCCTGCCGAAAAGGGCACGAAGGTCTATACAATTCGCCGCAGCGTGCTGCAGGAAACGCCGGGCTCCATATGCATCGTGGAAGGCTACGGCTCCGGTGATGACTGCTAATTAACGATTCTACCTTAAGGTGGGGCAGATCAGAGACTTCTCGTCGAAAAGGGCTGCCCATGCGTCTCCTCCGGTTCTTCATGCGCGACGAAGGCGGGGCGACGGCGGTGGAATACGGCCTGCTGATCTCGCTCATAGCTGTCGCGCTTTTTGCCGGTTTGGGTCAGTACTACGAGGCGATGGACGCCCTTTTCGGCGGGGTCGCAGACACCTATAGCAGCGCCATGGACTAACGGGTCTACTCTGTTTCCTTACGCAGGGCATCGGCCAGCCGCATCTTCGCGGACCCTGGTTTCAGCGGTTTCTGCTGGCTTTCATGCGGTGCCCAGCCGGATGCATATATGATCGAGAAGGTCGCACGGATGCGGCCGTCCGGATCGGAATAACGTTCCGCGTAAAGTTCTGCAGCCCGCATGAAGAACGCCTTCGTCACCGGCACCCGGCTGCGGCCCGAAAGCGGGTTCGTCATGCCCATGGCGCGAAGGTCACGCATCAGCCCGAAAAGCGAATCGTAGCGGACTGTATAGGTTTCGATATCGACGACCGGCAGTGCGAAACCCGCGCGCTGCAGCAGTGCCCCGACATCGCGGACATCCGCAAAGGGTGCGACACGGGGGCTTGCGCCGCCCGTTAACTCCGCCTCGGCAGACAAGAGAACGTCGCGCAGTTCGCTGAGCGTGCCGGCACCGGGAATGGCGGCGAGGAACAGGCCATCCGGCTTCAGGGCGCGGCGAATGCGGATCAGCGCGCCCGGCGTGTCGTTGACGAGATGCAGAGCGAGCGGCGAAAGCACCAGGTTGACGGATTCCGGTTCGAGAGGCACGTCTTCCCAGGGCGCGGCCTCAATCGTCTCTCCGGGCTCAGCGAAAGCCAGGCTCGTCTCGACACGGCGCATATTGCCGATCTTCCCGGTAGCCATGGCTTCATGGGCGGCTGCGCCGATGCCGCCGTGCAATTCGACGGCCGTTTCGAAACGGCGTTCGACGACGGCAAGGCGGTCAGCCATCTCGCGCCCGGCGATCTCCAAGAGGAAAGCCGCCTTGCGGTCCGCCTTTGCCAGGGCACGCTCGCGTCTGGCCTTCACCAGCTGTTCGTCGAAGAGAATTTCCATGTCTTGCACACTCACATTCCTGCTTCGCAAAGGCGCGCTCCCTGCGTTATTGTCAAGACATGTCCGGAGAGCCAAGCACCAGCATTCTTCGTTTTGTACCACCGTTTGCCCTGACGTGGACGCGGCGGCTCGGCGATCTCGTCTATCCCCCCGCCTGTCCCGGCTGCGGCATTCTCACCGGCCGGCATGGAGGCCTCTGCCCGTCCTGCTGGCGCGAAATCCGTTTCATCGAGCGGCCGTTTTGCGAAGCCCTTGGCTTGCCGTTTTCCCACGATCCCGGGGCAGGCATGCTTTCGGCCCAGGCAATCGCCGATCCGCCGGTTTTTGACCGGCTGCGGTCGGCTGCGATCTTCGACGGAGCGGCACGCGACCTCGTACACGCGCTGAAGTATCGGGACCGCACCGATCTGGCCCCGATGATGTCCGGCTGGATGCTGCGCGCGGCCGAAGGCCATGTCGATCGCTGTGACGGCATTCTTCCGGTTCCCCTCCACCGCTCGCGCCTTGTTTTCAGGAAGTTCAACCAGGCGGCAGAACTGGGGCGGCATCTGGCCGAGAAAAGCGGCAAGCCGTTTCTGTCGTCGACGCTGGTGCGCATCAAACGCACGAGCCGACAGGTGGGGCTTTCGGCCCGCGCCCGGCAGGATAACGTTCGGGCCGCTTTCGCCATCGCGCCCGGCCGTGAGGCGGATATCTTCGGCAAGCGGCTGGTGCTCGTCGACGATGTCTATACCACCGGAGCGACGATCTCCTCCGCTACCCGCATCCTCAAGAAGGCCGGGGCCGCGGAGGTCACGGTTTTGACCTTTGCAATGGCTATTTCCACCCCTATATGACAATAGATGACAGTTCATGCGCGGCCGTCCTCCGGCTTTTCGCCCAATGGGGCTGCGCCGGAGAAAACGATGGCAGACGTGACTATCTATACCCGTGAATATTGCGGCTACTGCGCTCGTGCAAAGGCTCTGCTGGAGTCCAAGGGCGTCCGATACGTCGAACACGATGCGACCTATTCCAAGGAATTGCGCGAGGAGATGATCGGCAAGGCGAACGGCCGCTCGACGTTTCCGCAGATCTTCATCAACGGCGAGCATGTCGGCGGATGCGACGATCTTCACGCGCTCGATCGTGCGGGCAAGCTGGATCCGATGCTGGTGGCTTGAGGAGAGCAAGGGATGACATTCAAGGCAGCAGCGATCCAGATGTGTTCCGGCGTCGATCCGGAAAAGAACGCTCTCGACATGGTGCGGCTGGTACGTGAAGCCGCCGCGCAGGGGGCAATCTATATCCAGACGCCGGAGATGACCGGGGCGCTGCAGCGCGACCGGCAGGCGATGCGTGCCGCGCTGCGCGACGAGACCGGCGATATCATCGTTTCTACGGCCCGCAGCCTCGCTCAGGAACTCGGCATCCACCTGCATATCGGTTCGACCGCCATTGCGAGAAATGATGGCAAGATCGCCAATCGCTCCTTCCTCTTCGCTCCCGGCGGCCGGCAGATCGCGAGCTATGACAAGATCCACATGTTCGACGTCGATCTCGACAACGGCGAAAGCTGGCGCGAAAGCTCCGCCTATGAGCCGGGCGCGGAGGCACGCGTTGCCGATCTGCCGTTTGCCAGGTTGGGTTTTGCGATCTGCTACGATGTGCGCTTCCCCCAACTCTTCAGAACGGAAGCGCTGGCGGGTGCGGAAATCCTGACGGTGCCTGCGGCCTTTACCCGTCAAACGGGCGAAGCACATTGGGAAGTGCTGCTCAGGGCGCGAGCCATCGAGAACGGCGCGTTCGTGATAGCTGCCGCTCAAGGCGGGGTGCATGAAGACGGCCGGGAAACCTTCGGCCACTCCATGATCGTCGACCCCTGGGGCAAGATACTCGCCTCCGCCGGCGGTACAGGCGAGGCGGTCGTGCTTGCCGACATCGACATCGCCGCGGTGAAGGCCGCGCGTGGAAAAATCCCGAACCTCAAGAATGCCCGCGAATTCACCCTGGACACCGTGTCCGATGCGGCGGGAGGTGTTGCCGCTTGATCAAGTATTCTCTCAGTTGTGAAAATGCCCACACGTTCGAAGGCTGGTTTTCGACGAGCGCGGAATTCGATCGCCAGAGACAAAGCGGATTTCTCACCTGTCCGGCCTGCAACTCCGCGTCGATTTCCAAGACGCTGATGGCGCCGTCGGTTTCGACCGCGCGCAAAAAGGAAGAGAAGCGCGAGATCGTCATGGACATGGCCCGCCAGGAGATGATTGCCAAGGTCAAGGAAGCCGTCGCTGCGATCAAGGCCAGTGCCGAGGACGTGGGCGAGAAATTTCCGGAAGAAGCCCGCAAGATCCATTACGGGGAGGCGGATGCCCGCGGCATCATCGGCCAGGCGAGCCTCGGCGAGGTGAAGGATCTTCTCGACGAAGGCATCGAGGTGGCCCCGCTGCCGGTGCTGCCGGAGGATGCGAACTGATCGCACTTAGCAAAGCAATATTTCAAAGAACCCGATAGGGCTGGAGAGGTTCAACACCGCTTCGGCCCCTTCGCTTTTTTGAAGTGTAGCAGAGGTTCAGGGAATGGGCACGGTCCGGGGCGGGATTGCCAACGCTGTCAATGGATGTCTTCAACCTATGATGAAGCCCAGGCCATAGAAGCCCTCACTCCGCGCGCTTCGCCAGCAGCATATAGTTGACGTCCATGTCGGGGGAGAGGTTCCAGCGGTCCTGGAGCGGGTTGAAGAAAACGCCGGTGCGGTGGATGATTTGCATGCCGCTTGCGGATAGCGGCTTTTCCAGCTCTTCCGGACGGACAAGCTTTTCGTATTGATGGGTTCCGCGCGGCAGCCAGCGGAGGATGTTTTCGGCTGCGAAAATCGCCAGCGCGCCGGCCTTGAAAGTGCGGTTGATGGTGGCGACGAACATCAGCCCGCCGGGCCGGACCATTTTTGCGCAGGTGGTCATGAAGAAATCGACATCGGCGACATGCTCCACCACTTCCATGTTGAGAACAATGTCGAAGGTCTCGCCGGCTTCCGCCAGCTGTTCGGCGGTGACGGCGCGGTAGTCGACCGTGGTGCCGGTCTCGGCGGCATGGGTCGAGGCGATGCCGATGTTCTTTTCCGAGGGATCGGCGCCGACGACGGTCGCACCCATGCGGGCGACCGGTTCCGACAGAAGACCGCCGCCGCAGCCGATATCGAGGAAGCGCAGGCCGGAGAGAGGCAGATGGCTTCTCGGATCGCGGCCGAAATTCTCGCAGACGCGGTCGCGGATATAGGTGAGACGCACGGGGTTGAACTTGTGGAGGGGCTTGAACTTGCCCGTCGGATCCCACCATTCAGCGGCCATGGCGGAGAACCGGTCGACTTCGCTCTGATCGATGGTGCTGCGGACGGCTTCGGTCATGGTTTCATCCCCTTGGTTTCATCGTTTGAAGTCGGATGAGCGGGGGAAGAAGTCAAGAGGTCTTCGCTTCAAGGGCGGCTTGGCTGCAACCTCTCTGCAAGCCTGGAGCAGATCCAGCTCTGGAACGTCGATTGCCACCTGCTGAAGGTCGCTTCTGAGCTTGCTGTAGCGGCCGAACAACTGTGCCGCCATGTTCGCCACGCAGAATGGAAGCTCGGCGCAGGCCTTGCCGCTGAGGCCGATTTCCCGCTGGGCACGGACCGCTCCCGCCTGATGAGGCGAGGGACGCATTGGGCCACTACACATGCGTTTGCGATAACAGGCGCGCAGGTGGCAGATCCGATGGTCCAGGCACATGAGCAATGCGGTAGCGCGGCACAGTTTCTCGTGTTGCTCGGCGCGGCGTTTTTCGTATTCACTGAAATCCTGCTTATCCACCTTGCGGTTCCTTTGTGCGGGCAGACTCGTCCCTTGGTGCTGTCGCGGTTTTCCTCGGGTCAGGCCCGAGGACAGGCTATCGGCCGGGACACGTCGAGTGCCTCGTAAGTAAATTTATAGGTGACACGCGACGTGTCCCGTTCGGTGTGTTTTTCCGCGCAACTCCGGTTCCTCTGCGGCGGCCCGTTTGTCGATTGATGTTTATCAGGGCCGGTTTGTGTGCGACACACGCACGCCCCGCCGGTTCCGGCGAGAGGGGAACCATTTTCTGCGCAGCCCCTGACGACCCGCTTGCATAAGGGCGGTTCGCCAGATCACCGGTCCCGCCTCGCCGGTTATGCGGGCCGGTGTAGCCGAAGCGGGACAGGGAAATTGTAGGCGGGACTTGCTTGGACGGGGATGCGAGGGGATGGAATTTCGTCTATGTCTTTGAAAAACGGGCGGGGATGGAAGAAAATCATCCCCGGACAGCCGATGCCGGGGGAAGGAATGGGCAAGGGGACAATAACCGTTGCGCGCTTGAAGGAGCTGCTGGTTTTCGAAGACCTCACGTTGAATGTTGTCGAGAACCGGACCGAATTTCTCGACGGTTATGTTATCGAACGCCTCCAGTTCCAGCTGTCGGACGGGACGCCTGTGCGTGGCTTCCTGACGCGTCCAAGCAAAGCTTCCGTCAGGCCCGGGCCTGCTATCGTCTACGCTCATGCGCATGGCGGCCGCTACGATATCGGCGCGTCCGAATTGATCGACGGCAGGCAGGCGCTGCTTGACGCCCCCGGGCCAATGTTGGCGCGGGACGGCTATGTGGTGCTTTGCATCGACATGCCGACCTTCGGCGAACGGGCGGATCTAACGGAGGACGCGGCGGCCAAGGCGGCGCTCTGGCATGGCAAGACGCTATTCGGGCAGATGGTTTCGGAGCAGGCGGCGGCGCTTTCCTGGCTTGCGACACGGCCGGAGGTGGATCCGGCGCGGATCGGCGCGACGGGCATTTCCATGGGCGCGACGCTTGCCTATTTTCTCGCCGCGGTCGATCCGCAGGTGAAAGCGGCGGCGCATCTCTGCTGTTACGCGGATTTTGCAGCGCTTGTCAGAACCGGCGCGCATAACCGTCACGGACATTACCTGACGGTGCCGGGACTATTGAAAGAGACGTCGACCGGAGAGATTGCGGGCCTCGTGGCGCCGCGACCGCAGCTGATCTGCGTGGGCTGGGATGATCCGCTGACACCGCCGGAGGCGGTCGACATCGCCTTCGCGGAGACCGAGGCAGCCTATCTGAAGGCCGAAGCGCTCAGCGCGTTCGTCTTTCTGCCGGAGGTCGGTGTCGGGCATCAGGAGACGCCGGCGATGCGCCGGGCGGTACTGAGTTTTTTCCAAGGGTATCTTTAAACGTGTGAGCCGCTATTTGCCGAAACCGGTGATATGGACGCACTTTCTCCCCATCTGCTCCTTGTACCGGGACTTGGTATAGCGCGCGATCTGGCCGGCCGGGCATTTCCCGTCATTGTAGAGAACCGAACGACCTGCCGGGATGCTGTCTACCGTCGGCTTTGTGGTCACGGTCTTGTTTTGGGCATAGACAGGCGACAGCGAAAGCGGCGCGAGAATTGCCGTCGAAAGCAGCATCATGAACAAGCGGGTCATTGAGGCCTCCTTTTACATGGACGCCGTCAAATTATCCTATCCCTATCGGAGCGGCCATTAGCCCGTCCGATAGGGGAGTTAGCTCGGAAGGAGCTGATCTACCCCTTTACCCTCGACCCGTTTCCGTCAAACAGGTGCAGCGGAGCACCGGCGACGGAGAAATGCGCGTCGTCGCCGGGGGAAATCTGTCGCTGGCCGGGGACGACGGCGAGCAGCTTTTCACCGTTAAGATCCGCATGAATGACGGTTTCGGACCCCAGTGCCTCGACGAGCCGAACCTTGACCCTCAGGCTGCCGGGGTCGTTTGCGAGCGTGATGTGCTGCGGACGGATGCCGATGGTCAACTTGTCGCCGACGGAGAGTTTTCGATCGGACATCGGCACCAGCAGGCGATGGCTGCCGCCGATCAGGAGAGTCGCGTTGCCCGCTTCCTTTTCCACGACTTCGCCGGAGAGGAAGTTCATGTGCGGTGCGCCGATGAAGCCGGCGACGAAACGGTTGGCAGGTGTGTTATAGAGTTCGAGCGGCGTGCCGACCTGCTCGATCTTTCCGGCGCGCATGACCACGATGCGATGGGCGAGGGTCATCGCCTCCACCTGGTCATGGGTGACATAGATCATCGTCGAGCCGATGCGGGCGTGGAGAGCGGCGAGTTCGGCACGGGTCGAGACGCGCAGCTCCGCGTCGAGGTTGGAGAGTGGCTCATCGAGCAGGAAGGCGGTCGGGCGGCGGACGATGGCGCGGCCGATCGCGACGCGCTGGCGCTGGCCACCGGAGAGCTGGCCGGGACGGCGCTCGAGATAGGGCTCGATCTCTAGCATGCGGGCAGCTTCCCCGATGCGTTCGGCGACCTCCGCCTTCGGCATGTTCGAGTTTTCAAGCCCGAAGGCGAGGTTCTGACGTACGCTCATATGCGGATAAAGCGCATAGGACTGGAAGACCATGGCTAGCCCGCGGTCGGCCGCGGTGACCTCGTTCACCCGCTTGCCGTCGATCTGAATCTCGCCGCCGGTGACCTTTTCGAGGCCTGCTATGGTGCGCAGAAGGGTCGACTTGCCGCAGCCCGACGGTCCGACGAAGACGACGAATTCGCCGTCCTTGATGTGGAGGTCGATGTCCTTCAGGACATGGACGGAACCGAAGGACTTGTTAACATCGGTGAGTTTGATTTCGCCCATCGATCGGTATTCCTTACTTCAGACCGGTGCCGGCAATGCCGGTGGTGATGAAACGCTGCAGGAAGATGAAGACCAGCACGACCGGGATCATGGTCACCACGGTCATCGCCAGGATGAAATGCCACTGGACGTTCAGCTCGCCCGAATAGATGCTGAGCCCTACCTGCAGGGTATAGAGCTCGCGGCGCGACAGCACGATTAGAGGCCAGAGGAAGTCGTTCCAGCGCCAGACGACCGAGAAGATAGCGAGCACGGCGAGTGCCGGCGCCGTTAGCGGCAGGACGATGCGCCAGTAGATCTGCCATTCCGACGCCTTGTCCATGCGCGCCGCGTCGATCAGTTCATCGGGGATGGTCAGCATGTACTGGCGCAGGATGAAGACGCCGGTCGGGGTGGCGACCGTCGGCAAGATGACGCCCCACAGGCTGTTGAACAGGCCGAGCGACGAGATGATCGAATAGAGCGGCACCATGATGACCGAGAGCGGCACCATCAGGGTGGCGAGGATGATCAGCATCGCAAGACTGCGGCCCCTGAACTCATATTTCGACAGCGCGAAGGCGGCCATGGAATTGACGATCAGTGTGATCAGCGTCGCGGTGACCGTGACGAAGACGGAATTCCAGAGGTAGCGCAGGAAGTCAAAGTGCACGAAGGGTTCGGTATAATTCTCCGTCGCGAAGGAGAGGGTTCGCACCGGCGTGCGGTTGTTCATATTGACCTTGATGATTTCCCCGGGCGTTTTCGGATCGACCATCTGGCTCATGACGCCGATACGGCGGACTTCGGCGAGCACCCGCGTCGAGCCGTCCGGAAGCTTGGCCTCGAAGAGTTGCAGCGGCTTGTCATAACCTTGGACCGTCGCCTGCTGGGTGACGTAGGGCAGGATGGACGGGGGGAATTCGGCAAGCGCTGCCGGCGTCTTGAAGGACGAAAAGGCGAGCCAGACGGCTGGACCGAACATGATGATCAGGCCGCCGACGAGCCAGAGCCAGGTCACGATATCCGTCCAATGCCAGCCCTTGCCGCCACGGCGGCGCAGAATGAAGCGGGAGGCGACACCCATCAGCGTTTCCCCTTCTTTTCGCCACGCTGGCCGATGCCGAGCTGGACCAGAGTAAGCACCACGAGCACGAGGCCCATCAGGATCGAGGCGGCAGCGGCGAGCCCCGGATTGCGGAGCGCCGAGGCAAAGCCGGTCTCATAGATATACTGGGTCAGATAGAGCGTGCTGGTACCTGGACCGCCGCCGGTCAGCACGTAGACCTCGTCGAAGATCTGCACGGCCTTGATCAGGGCGAGGACGACGACGACGAGAAGATTGGGCGCCAGCAGCGGCAACGTGATGCGCCGGAAAACGCGCTCCGGTTTGGTGCCGTCCATTTCGGCGGCCTCATAGAGGTCCTTCGGGATCGCCTGCAGGCCGGCGAGCAGGATCAGCGTGTAGAGGCCCATATGCGCCCAGATCGAGACGCCGATCGTGGCGGCGAAGGTCCAGTTGCGGTCCGTGAGCCAGGTATAGGGCTCGATACCGAACTGGTAGAGGCCAAAATTCAGGAGGCCCTGGCGCTGCAGGATCCATTTCCAGATCAGGCCGACGACGACCGGCGACAGGAGGACGGGGAAGAAAAAGACGGCGCGCCAGAAGGAGCGGGCGGCGAGATCGCGGTTGAGGATCAATGCCGTAATCAGCGAAACGCCGATCATCAGCGCCACCTGCAGGATCACGAACCAGAACGTGTTGCCGACCGCCGTCCAGAAGGCATCCTCCTGGCAGGACATCGGATCGAGATAGCTACCGCAGGTAAAGAGGCGGGAATATTGCTCGGCGCCGACGAAATTGCGCTCGGCAAGGAAGAAGGCCGTGCCTCCGGTCATCGAATAGACGAAGTTGATGACGAGCGGCAGGAGCACGAAGATGCCGAAGATCAGCATGTTCGGCGCAAGGAAGAAGGCCGCCATGCCGCTGATGCCGGTCGCTTTCTGAACGGCGCGCAGGGGCACGTCGATGATGCGCATCAGAAGATGCACGGGCGCCATGAGGAGGCTGCCGAGGCGGTCGCTGAGAGACGTCGTGCTCATCTTGGTATTCCATCCCTCCTTATCTTCTTATCCGGATGGCGCGGCTTGCCCTCATCCGCCTGCCGGCACCTTCTCCCCGCAGGCGGGGAGAAGGACTTGCCGCGCCGTCGCCGTTTCCCCTCACCCCGCTTGCGGGGAGAGGGTGCGCTGAGCGGAGGTGGGGTGAGGGGTTCACGCCAATGCAGCTATCACTGGCCGCTGTCCTTCACCTTCTGGGCGATGTCGGCATCGATGCGCGTGAAGGCATCGTCGACCTTCAGTTCGCCGGCCAGCGTCTGACCAATGCGGGTGACGATCGCGGCATAAACCGTGTCGGACCAGCGCCAGCCGGGGAGCTTCAGAGCCGTCTCGGCCGTGGTCTTGGAGGCTTCGACATATTTGGTCAGAGCAGCCTTGGCCTGGGCGTTGTCGGTCTTGAAGTTAAGACCGCCCTTTTCGACCACTGCCTTGTGGGCGGGCAGGAAGAGGGTGCGTTCGGAGAATTCCTTGACGACCGCCTCGCTTGCCATCCAGTCCATGACCTTGGCGACTTCCGTCGGGTTCTTGGTGTATTTCACCGCAACAAGGCCGGCGCCGCCCGGCATGCCGGTGCAGGCTGCGGGGCCGCAGGGGCTGCCGGTGGCTACCCAATCGAAATTGCTGCCGATCTTGGTCGCAAGGTTCGCCACCTGCCAGGAGCCGGAATAATAGAAGGCGAGCTGGCCGTTGATGAAGTCTTCGGCGGCGGCACGGTAGGTGTTGCCGGCAGCTGAAACCCAGACGTCCTTGGAGAAGGTGCCGTCGGCCGTCCAGTTGACGAACTTGGTCAGAAATTCCTTGGCGCCCTTGTCGAGCGGGGCGGGCTTGCCGTCCTTGCCGACGTAATTTGCGCCATAGGAAAGGTTCGGAGCGGTGATGCGGTGGCCGGAGCGGTCGATCGCCATGGCAAACGGAATCTTCTGGCTTTCGGCAACCTTCTTGGCTGCAGCCGCCCATTCGTCCCAGGTGGCCTTCGGGCCCGGGATTTCGACGCCGGCCTGTTCGAACAGCGTCTTGTTGGCATAACCGCCGGTCAGCGTGAGCTGGGTCATGAAACCGGAGATCTGGTTGGAGCCGTCCGGACGCATCCAGTCGGCCTTGTCGCCAAAATTCTCGTCCCAGTATTTGGCGTCCTTAACCAGCGGGCGCAGGTCGAGCCAGTGCTTGGACAGGTCCTTCAACGCGGTGACGCGGGCAATGTCCGGGCCGTTGCCGGCTTCGAGCTGAACCGGTAGCTGCTCCTTGATGACACTATAGGCGACGTTGTCGAGGATGACGTTGATGCCGGGATTTTCCTTCATGAAGCGACCGACGAGGTCTTTCATGACGTCGCCTTCGACGCCGTCCGAATACCACATGATGCGCACGTCGCCGGCGTGTGCCGCAGTCGACATCAGAAGGGCGAGCGTTGTGCCTGCCAGAAGCGATTTCATTTTCATGTTCATTTCCTCCTCCTTATGGACAGGGCCTCCTCCCGTCCGGTTTCTTCTCAACTCGGGTTCAGCAGACTTGCCTCGCCCTTGACCGTAAAATCTGCCCGCGCGATGACGCGGCCTTCGGCTTCCACGCTGCCGTCGGCCCTGAAGCGGACGCTACCATATTCCGGATCTTCGACAATGAATGAGCCTTCGGAATCCCGGCTGGCGGCAAGCGCGCTGAAGCGGCTTTCGACAGAGGCCAGATCGCCGGCCTCGCAGACGCGGACGATCCAGCGGGTCTTCTGGCCATATTGACGCAATTCGGCTCCGGCCGACGGGCCTTCGGTCGTCGGCACCAGATCGGAGCCGGCGCGCAGCAGAACAGCACCATTGCCGGAGCGGGCGAGCGCCAGCGTGCCGGAAACACGGGTTTCGTCGAATTCCGCCTTCGGGAACCAAGCGTGGGTGAAATCCGGCTGTTCCTCATAGGTAGTGAATTCAAGCATCGCGAGACCGCGATACTGCTGCACGCGCGGGATGGTGCCGCAGCCGCCCCAATAGGAGGGCCGGCCGTAGCCGAACTGGATGGTTTCGCCGGGATGGTTGATCCAGATCGCCGCTTCGGGCTTCTCGCCGATGCGCAGGTGCAGGACGGTTTCCTGGTAACCCCATTCGTCCCACCGGTAGTGGACGGTGGAGCCCATGGCGAAGTGTTCTCCCTTGTAGTGATAAAGCGCGGCGAAGGAATTTTCGCCTTGGGCAAAACGCCATTCCTGATGCTTTTCATCGCGATGGTCCGCAATTGCAGCAAAGGATGCCGGAATTTCAAGGCCATGGTCGCGGAGGCAGACGGCCATCTGCGGCAGGCAGTGCACGCGGCGGCCATACCAGCCCTTGCCCCAGAGCAGGCGAGCGACGGCGGAGAGCTCAAGCGAGCGTCCGGCGCAGAGCGTGTGTTCGTAGGAACGTCCCTGAGCTGCAGTGACCATGCCATGGTGGGCCGAACGGGCGATGACTTCGCAGAGCCGGACGATGCCGGCCTTGGCGCGGTCGGCGATGTCCCTGTCCGGCGAGAGCGCCGCAAGCGCCGTCAGGCCCTTGAGATCGATCGGGAAGTAAGGGGCGGAGTTGAATTCCGCCATCTCCCAATGCTCGAAATGATCAAGCCAGGCACGCACGCGCTCCGCGCCCACCTTCGCCTGCTCCGAACCTTTACGGCCGGAACGGACGAAGGTGGCCTCTGGGAGAAGATGGCCGGCAAGATAGGCGGAGGTGTGGAAAAGCAATGCGTGGTTTTCGGAGAAATACCACTGAACGTCATTGCCCGGCTCATCCATCCAGAAGCGATAGTTCAGGATCGCCGCATCGATGCGGGCACGGGTCTTTTCATTGATGTCGCCGCCCCAGGCGGTGCGCGACCAGATGAGCGGCACAAGAGAGAAATCCGCGCAATCGTGGCAGTCCTCGATCGAGGGCAGGATTTCCTCGATCATTGCGTCCGTATCTTCGCCGGCGCGGCCGCTTGCCAGGCGCGCAAAGGCGCGGACGGTGTCGCGCTCGGAATATTCCGACACTTCGCTGAGCGTTTCAGCAATGCGGTCCGCTAGAGAAGTGGGAGCCTTACCCTGACGCTCGGCGTGGCAGATCTCGACACCGAGCGAACGGGAGGCGACGAAGCCGCCGGCATTCAGCGTGACGCGCAGGTGACGGAAATCGGCGGGCGCTTTTTCGGATGGACCGACATTGAGGCTCCTGGCGCCGGCCGGCAGGACGAAGTCGAAATCGAAACGCTCACGCGACATGAAATCGCCCTCGATCGCGACATTGACGTCGACCTCGACCGGCAGTGCCTCCGCGAAGAGAAGAGTGATGTCGCCACCGAAATAGTGCGGGCGGTCGAGGTGCATTCCGTCGAGCGCCGTTTCAAGGCTTTCGGCGACGTGGCCTGCGACGGGCACAGGCAGGGCGACGCTCGCCGCCGGACCGGACAGATAGTCGAACTGATAGAAATAGCGGGCGTCGCGCTCGGCGAGATCGTCGAAGAAGAGGGTGATTTCATTGAGGCCCGCCACAAGCGGCAGTTCGAACTCCTGCTTGGCTTCGAGGTTGCGGCTATAGGGCGCCATCCAGCCGATTTCCTGGCCGTTCAGCCAAAGGACGGCGCCGCCACAGGTGCCGAGGCGAACCTTCGCCGTGCCGGCGGCTTCCGCTTCGACATAGGTGCGGGTCCAGGTGGCAAGGCGGGTGGGGCGGAACCAGAAACCGGAAAGATCGAGCCGCGGCGACCCGAAGGGCAGCCACCAGCGGGCGGCTTCGAATTCTCCGCGAACCTCGGGCCGTTTGCCGCGATAGGTTTCCGCAAAGATGGTGCGGCAGGGATATTCGTGAGGGATGAAGTTCTTCACCTTGGTGAGGAAGAAGAACGGGTCCATCTCGCCCTTCATCGGAGCGTCGGGTACGTCGAAACGCTCTTGCGCCGTGCGGCCAAGCTGCCAGTAGCGAACCGCTTCGCCCGGCTTCAAGTTTTTCCGCATCCAGTTCGCTTCAGGATTCATGGCAGTCTTATCTCAATTCGCTGAGGGCCACGGGGGCCACGTCGTTATATTCCTGGTTTTCGCCGGTCATGCCCCAGACGAAGGCGTAAGGGCCGGTGCCGGCGCCCATATGGATCGACCATGCCGGAGAAAGCACCGCATCCAGGTTCTTGACGAGGAGGTGGCGGGTTTCTTCAGGGCGGCCCATCAGATGGACGACCCGCTCCTCAGGCGCGAGGTCGAAATAGCAATAGGCTTCCATGCGCCGTTCATGGAGGTGGGGCGGCATGGTGTTCCAGACGCTGCCCTCGGCAAGGTCGGTAATGCCCAGCAGAAGCAGGCAGGAGGGTGCGACTTCCGGATGGATGTACATCCGGAGATTCCGCAGATTGGCGCGCTTGGGATCGCCGAAAGTCAGCATCTTCGATTCCGCCCGCTTGATCAGGCGGTGCGGGATATCGGCGCCTGCCGGCACCGAGTTCATGTAGAGGCGAGCGGGCTTGTCTGCGGAGGCGCTAGCGACCGAAATCTCGCGTGCACCGCGGCCGATATAAAGAACGTCGCGGTTTTCAAGCGTAAAGCTCTTGCCGTCGACAGAGACGACGCCCGTGCCGCCGAGATTGGCCACGCCCATCTCGCGGGCCGAGAGAAGGAAGGGTGTGCCGATATCCTCACCCGAACAGAATGCCAGGGTGCTCGACGTGGGGACAGCGCCGCCGAGGATCAGGCGGTCGACATGGGTGTAAGTAAAGGAGACCTTGCCTTCCTGGAACAGGTCTTCCATCAAGAATTCGGCGCGCAGCCGGGCCGTATCGTAGGTCTTGATGTCGTTCGGGCCGGCGCCGTAGAGAATTTTCATCGTCATGCCGCCTGTTCTCCCGTTTCCACATGGCGAAGAGCCTCGGAGAGGCAGAGGATCGCCAGCGCCTGGCCGTAACCCGTCGGCTGGATCGGGATGTCTTTGTAGAATTGCAGGTCATGGCCCATGCGCGTGCCGTAGGAGACGTTGAGCACGGTGCCTGTAGCGTCGATATTTGCGAGGATCGCGTCGACGGCTTTCAAGCCGGCGGCCCGCCACTCGGGCGTTCCGAGGCCGAGGCGGTAACCTTTCAGGAGGCCGTAGCCGAAGCCCGCGGTCGCGGAGATCTCCTCGTAGGACGAGGGATCGTCCAGGAGGGTGCGCCAAGCGCCCGAGGCAGTCTGCAGCGGCAGGAGCGCGTTGACCTGCGCCACCAAGACGCCGAGCAGGTAATCTTTCACCGGCTTTGCCATATCCGCGAGGTCGAACAGATCCAGCATGCCGGCGGTAATCCAGGCATTGCCGCGGGCCCAGCGCGCTTCAGCGAAATTGTGATGGCCCTTGAAGGTCCAGCCGTGGAACCAGAGGCCGGTCTTGCGATCGGCAAGATAGCGGGTGTGGACGAGGAACTGCCTTGCAGCCTCATCGACAAGTTCGGGCCGGCCGCTCGCTTGCCCATAGGAGGCGAGGAAGAGGGCGACCATATAAAGGGTGTCGTCCCAGAGTTCGTCGTCATTGACCTTGTCCGAGACGTGATGTTCGAAGGCGCCTTCCTCGGTGCGGCCCATCTCCGTCATGACGCGGCTTGCCCAGGCGTCCAGGACCGGCTGCCAGCGGGGATCCTTCGTTTCGCGCCAGAGAACCGACAGGCCGAGCATGGGCGCCGTCGTGTTGACGTTGAGGGACGGCAGGCCTGCTTCGATCTGCTTCGAGTACCAGTTTTCGATCAGTGTCTTGAGGTCGTCGCGGCCGGTGAACAGCCAGAGCCGGATGAGGCCATAAAGACCGACGCCCTGCGGCCATTCCCAGCTGTCGAAGGAGATGTAGTCGCCGGCGGTGCCGTCGAGATTGGGTTCGTGAAAGCGGCCTTCATGGCGAAGTCCGGTAAAACCGGCCACCAGGCGATCAAGCTTTTCACGGATGTCCCGGGCTGACAGGCCCATCAGTCACTTCCTCCCATAGCTGCACCATGCGACGGCGCACACAGTCTCAATCCGCTTCTCCCGAGCGGCAATCTCATGAAAACATCTGAAAATTGATTGCGCAATCTGAAAATTTTTTGCAGTTTGCATTTCGTGGAGGACAATAATCATGGTGGTGAAGCCTACGGCGGGAAAGCGCGGCAAGAAGAGCCGCAGGGTGCGGCTGGAGGACATAGCCGAGAAAGTCGGCGTCTCGCTGAGCACGGTTTCGCGAGCGCTTGCCGGGGAAAAGGGTGTGCGGGCGGATGTGCGAGAGCGCATCCTGGAGGCTGCCAAGGACGCGAACTACACGGTGCCGACGCCCGTGGCGGGGAAAAAGGTGATCCTTGCCGCCTCGAGCGCGGCGATGATCGACTATGTGCGCAACCAGTTCACGCTCTACGTGCTGGAAGGCCTCAGAGACCGTGCCCAGGCGCTCGGCCTGGAGATCGTCACCCGCGCGGTGGCCGATCAGGCGGAAGAGAAGGTCGTGCTGGAGGAGGCACGTATCGATCCGGATGTCGCCGGACTGCTGTTTCTGACGGTCGACGACGAGGGAATGCTGGCGGCCACCCGCGGCTTCGGCAAACCGGTGGTGCTGATCAACGGCGACGACCCTTACATGTGGCTTTCGAGCGTCACCCCCTGCAACCGGTCGGCGGCGCATGTGGCGACGGATTATCTGATCCGCCTGGGACACAGGCGCATCCTCTTCCTGATGCGCCCCGGACGGCGCACCATAGAACGGCGCCGGGAAGGCTGGCATGACGCATTCCTGCAGCACGGCCTGCCGTGGTCCGACGACCTGGTGATGCCCGTCGATGACTGGCTGCCGGATCTGGCGGCGCAGGCTGTCAGCGAGCGCTTACGCAGCCGAGGCCTCGACTTTACTGCGGTTCTGGCCGCCGGCGACAGCCTTGCGGTCGGGGCGATGATGGGCGTGCAGCAGATGGGCTATTCGGTGCCGCAGGATGTTTCCGTCATGGGGATGGACGACCTGCCGCAGGCAGCCTTCCTGAACCCCCCGTTGACGACGATGCACATTCCCATGCGCGAGCTCGGCGGCGTGGCGCTGGACCTGTTGCGCGACGCGCTGTCCGGATTTGCCAGCCCGGTGCGGCGGGTGGAGCTCGCCTGTCACATCGTCGAGCGGCAATCGACGGCGCCAGCGAAGATAAAAGCTTAACAAAACCAAACTAAATCATTCATGCGCCGTTCAGCGGCGCGCGGGAACAATAGCAATGTCTTGCACATTAACGTAGTGAGACAGTCCGCCCGGCAGATGGTCGGTCCGGCGACAATAGGTTTCTCAGGAGGAAGCCCGTGAAGAAAATTCTGATATCCGTTGCAGCACTCTGCGCCATGTTTACGGCGCCGTCGCTGGCGGAAGCGGCAGTGCGCGGATTTGCCACCGCAAACGTCAACATGCGGTCCGGACCGAGCACCGGTTACCCCGCCGTAACGGTCATCCCCGCCGGGGAATCCGTCGTCATCAACGGCTGCCTGAGCAGCGTGAATTGGTGCGACGTGTCCTTCTACGGCGGCCGCGGCTGGGTTTCGGGCAATTATGTTCAGGCCAGCTATCGTTCCAACCGCGTTTACGTCGGGCCGCAATATTATCGGCCCCTGGGTATTCCGATCATCACCTTCGACGTGGACAATTACTGGGGGCGCTATTATCGCGACCGCGACTTCTATCGCGAACGCGACCGGTGGCGGCGTTATACCTGGGACCGGTATGATCGTCCGGCCCCACCCCCGCCGCCGCGTTGGGACCGCGACCGTGACCGTGACACCTGGGATCGGGATCCGCCGCGCTGGGAGCGTGAGCGCTGGGATCGTGATCCGCCACGCTGGGATCGCGACCGTGACCGCGATCCGCCGCGTTGGGACCGCGACCGTGACGACCGCCGTCCGCCAGCCCCGCGTGTAGATCGGGACGAACCGAGACGCCCGCCGCCGCCGCGCGTCGAACGGCGGGACGACGATCGACGGTTTGCGCCTCCGATCGTACCGGAAGGACGCTGCGGGCCGGATCAGCCGGTCGGGCCGGGGTGCCCGGCGCTTCCCAATCCGGGTTAAACCTCACAGACAGGAGCCGCCCTCGAGGCGGCTTCTACATTTCAGGGGGAAGCGACTTTTTCCCGACCGTAACGCAGCCCCCATTCTTGCCATTGCGCCTTTCCCCCCTTTTCGATAAGAGACCGCGCAACTTGACGATCCAGCCGCGGACGGCCGGGTTTTGAGGTGGTTCGAAAGCAGACGCCCGGGCATTCCAAAGGCCCGGGTTGGAACAGTGGTTTTTGTCGTATGGCTCGCATCGTCATGAAGTTCGGCGGCACTTCCGTCGCTAATCTCGAACGCATTCACAACGTCGCGCGCCATGTGAAACGGGAAGTCGAAGCCGGCCATGAGGTGGCGGTTGTCGTGTCGGCCATGTCCGGCAAGACCAACGAACTTGTCGGCTGGGTGCAGGACATGCCGAAGGTCTCGGGCGCCAATTCACCATTCTACGACGCACGCGAATACGACGCCGTCGTCGCATCCGGCGAGCAGGTGACTTCCGGCATCCTTGCGATCGCACTGCAGTCGATGGGCATCAATGCACGTTCCTGGCAGGGCTGGCAGATCCCGATCCGCACCGACAATGCCCATGGCGCTGCCCGCATCCTTGAGATAGACGGCTCCGACATCATCAAGCGCATGGGCGAAGGCCAGGTCGCCGTGGTCGCCGGTTTCCAGGGACTTGGCCCGGATAACCGGATTGCGACGCTCGGCCGCGGCGGTTCCGATACGTCCGCCGTTGCGATCGCGGCGGCGGTCAAGGCCGACCGCTGCGACATCTATACCGATGTGGACGGGGTCTACACGACCGATCCGCGCATCGAGCCGAAGGCGCGCCGCATGAAAAAGGTGTCCTTCGAAGAAATGCTGGAAATGGCATCGCTCGGCTCGAAGGTGCTGCAGGTGCGCTCGGTCGAGCTTGCCATGGTCCACAAGGTCCGCACATTCGTGCGCTCCAGTTTCGAGGATCCCGATGCGCCGGGCATGGGCGACCTCCTGAACCCGCCCGGCACTTTGATTTGCGACGAGGAAGAAATCGTGGAACAGGAAGTCGTCACCGGCATCGCCTATGCCAAGGATGAAGCGCAGATTTCGCTCCGCCGGCTTTCCGACCGGCCGGGCGTTTCGGCAGCGATCTTCGGCCCGCTCGCCGAGGCTCATATCAACGTCGACATGATCGTCCAGAACATCTCGGAAGATGGCTCGAAGACCGACATGACCTTCACCGTGCCCTCCGGCGACGTGCAGAAGGCCATGAAGGTGCTGGACGACAACAAGGCGAAGATCGGCTTCGACGTGGTCCAGACCGAATCAGGTCTCGCCAAGGTGTCGGTCATCGGCATCGGCATGCGCAGCCATGCCGGCGTCGCCGCGCTTGCTTTCAAGGCACTTGCCGAAAAAGGCATCAACATCAAGGCGATCACCACCTCGGAAATCAAGATTTCCATCCTTATCGACGGCGCTTATTCCGAACTTGCGGTTAGGACTTTGCATTCCGCCTACGGTCTCGATAAGAGTTGAGGATGAGCCGGTTTGGCGCGTCGGTTGTCCGGCGCGGCGTCCCGGATAGGGTGATCTGGGTTCGGGAGCATTGATGCCGATGAGAGACCTGTCGGCAGGACCGCGCGTTCTTTTGAAGCGGCTGCGCGAATTGATGGCGGAGCCGCTCGAGCCGCAGGAGCGCCTCGACCGGATCGTCCGGCAGATCGCCAGCAACATGGTGGCCGAAGTCTGCTCGGCCTACGTGCTGCGCTCCGACGGGGTTCTCGAGCTTTACGCCACCGAGGGCCTCAAGAAGGAAGCCGTCCACCTTTCGCAGCTGAAGATGGGGCAGGGCCTGGTCGGCACGATCGCCGCCTCCGCCCAGCCGCTCAATCTGTCCGATGCCCAGGCGCATCCGGCTTTCCGCTATCTCCCCGAGACGGGCGAGGAAATCTACCACTCCTTCCTCGGCGTTCCGATCCTGCGTGCCGGTCGCACGCTGGGCGTTCTCGTCGTCCAGAACAAGGCGAGCCGGAACTACCGCGAGGACGAAGTCGAGGCGCTCGAAACCACCGCGATGGTGATCGCCGAGATGATCGCCACCGGCGAGCTGAAGAAGATCACCCGGCCGGGGCTCGAGCTCGACCTGACCCGCGCCGTGACGATCAATGCCGACGGCTATAACGAAGGCATCGGGCTCGGCCATGTGGTGCTGCACGAGCCGCGCATCGTCGTTACCAACCTGCTCAACGAAGATGCCGGCCAAGAAATCGAGCGGCTTGCCGAGGCGCTCGGTTCGCTGCGGATCTCCATCGACGACATGCTGTCGCGCCGGGAGATTTCCCAAGAGGGCGAACACCGCGAGGTTCTGGAAACCTATCGCATGTTCGCCCACGACCAGGGCTGGGTGCGCCGCATGGAAGAGGCGATCCATAACGGCCTGACAGCAGAGGCTGCCGTCGAAAAAGTGCAGAGCGATACGAAGGCGCGCATGATGCGTCTCACCGACCCGTATCTGCGGGAGCGGATGCACGACTTCGACGACCTGGCAAACCGGCTGCTGCGGCAGCTGACCGGCTTTTCCGGCCGTGCCTTCGACGAAGGTTTCCCGGTCGATGCGATCATCCTGGCGCGTGCCATGGGCGCGGCGGAGCTTCTGGATTATCCGCGCGAACGCCTGCGCGGTCTGGTGCTCGAAGACGGAGCCGTGACGAGCCATGTGGTGATCGTCGCACGCGCCATGGGCATTCCGGTTGTAGGACAGGCGGCCGGCGTGGTGGCGCTTGCCGAAAACGGCGATCCGATCATCATCGACGGCGACGACGGCCAGATCCACCTGCGGCCAATGCTTGATCTGCAGAAGGCCTACGAGGAAAAGGTGCGCCTGAGAGCTCGCCGGCAGGAGCAGTTCCGGGCCTTACGCTCCGTCGAGCCGGTCACCAAGGACGGCAAGCGCATCAGCCTGCAGATGAATGCGGGGCTGATGGTGGATCTTCCGCAGCTCGCCGAGTCGGGCGCGGACGGGATCGGCCTCTTCCGTACCGAACTGCAATTCATGATCGCTTCCACCATGCCGAAACTGGAGGAGCAGGAGAATTTCTACCGCAATGTGCTGAAGCAGGCGGCGGGGCGGCCCGTCACGTTCCGGACGCTCGACATCGGCGGTGACAAGGTCGTTTCCTATTTTCGGGCCCATGAAGAGGAAAATCCGGCGCTCGGCTGGCGGGCGATCCGGCTGTCGCTCGATCGTCCCGGACTCTTGCGCACGCAGTTGCGTGCCCTGCTCAGAGCTTCGGCGGGTGCCGAGCTCAAGATGATGCTGCCGATGGTGACCGAGGTTTCGGAAATCCATGCGGTGCGCGACCTGCTGCAGAAGGAAGTCCAGCATCTTTCGAAATTCGGCCACAGCCTGCCACGCAAGCTGCAGTTCGGGGCGATGCTGGAAGTGCCGGCGCTGATGTGGCAGCTCGACGAGCTGATGGCGGAAGTGGATTTCGTCTCGGTCGGGTCGAACGACCTCTTCCAGTTCACCATGGCTGCCGACCGCGGCAATGCGCGCGTCTCCGACCGGTTCGACAATCTCGGGAAACCCTTCCTGCGCATTCTCCGGGATATCGCGCGGGCAGGTGAACGCAACAAGACGACAGTGACGCTGTGCGGCGAAATGGCGAGCAAGCCGCTTTCGGCCATGGCGCTGATCGGTGTCGGTTTCCGTTCGGTCTCGATGGCGGCAACCTCGATCGGGCCGGTCAAGGCGATGCTGCTCAGCCTCGATGCCGACAAGCTGGCCGAGGAATTGAACGCCGCGCTCGACGATACGCGGTCGTCGGAAAAGATCCGCGACCTCCTTGTCCGGCATGCCGAAAAGAACGACATCCCTCTCTAGCGGAACAGACAAAGATACGGAGTAGATCAGGTTGGCGAAGCTTCCTGTTGAAAAGATGCGCGAGCTGGAGCGCCGTTTCGGCGAGATCGAGGCGCGCATGTCGGAAGGCCCGGCCGCGGATGTCTATGTGAAGTTGGCGTCGGAATATTCCGAGCTGCAGCCGGTGGTGAAAAAGATCCGCGAGTATGAAAAGACCGTCGCGGAAGCGGCCGATCTGCGTGCCATGCTTGCCGACAAGGCGACCGACCGGGAAATGCGGGAGCTCGCCGAAATGGAGCTGCCGGAGGCGGAGACCCGGATCGAGGCGCTCGAAAAGGACATGCAGATCCTGCTGCTGCCGAAGGATGCGGCGGACGAGAAGAGCGCCATCCTGGAAATCCGGGCGGGGACCGGCGGCAACGAGGCGGCGCTTTTTGCCGGCGACCTGTTTCGCATGTACGAGCGTTATGCCAGCGCGCATGGCTGGAAGGTGGAGGTGCTTTCGGCCAGCGAAGGCGAGGCGGGGGGTTATCGTGAAATCATCGCGACGGTTACCGGGCGAGGGGTCTTCTCCAAATTGAAATTTGAATCCGGCGTTCATCGCGTCCAGCGCGTGCCGGATACGGAAACGCAGGGGCGCATCCATACCTCGGCGGCGACCGTCGCAGTGCTGCCGGAAGCTGAAGAGATCGACATCGAAATCCGCGCGGAAGATATCCGCATCGATACCATGCGGTCGTCAGGTGCCGGCGGTCAGCACGTCAACACCACAGATTCCGCCGTGCGCATTACGCATCTGCCGACGGGCATCGTCGTCACCAGCTCGGAAAAGTCGCAGCACCAGAACCGCGCCAAGGCGATGCAGGTGCTGCGGTCGCGGCTCTTCGACATGGAGCGGCAAAGGGCCGACAGCGAGCGCTCGGCCGACCGCAAAAGCCAGGTCGGTTCCGGCGACCGTTCCGAGCGTATCCGCACCTACAACTTTCCGCAGGGGCGCATCACCGACCACCGCATCAACCTGACGCTCTACAAGCTCGACAGGATGATGGAGGGCGAAATCGACGAGGTGGTCGATGCTCTGATCGCCGATTACCAGGCCGGTCAGCTTGCCCAGCTCGGCGAGCAACAGGGATGACGACGCTCGCCGCAGCCGTCGCGGAGGCGAAGAGCCGGTTTTCCGAGGCCGGCCTGCCGGATGCGGCCATCGAATCGAGGCTTTTGGTCGGCGGATTGCTCGCCCTAACCAGCACCGAAGTTTTCACCGGTGGAGAACGCGTCCTGACGGATGCGGAATTGGTGAGGATCGCAAAAGCTGTCGAGCGGCGGTTGAAACGCGAACCGGTGCATCGCATATTAGGATCACGTGAATTTCACGGGATGGACCTCAAGATCTCAAAAGAGACGCTGGAGCCTCGTCCGGACACGGAAGTCCTGGTGGATTGCCTGCTTCCCTATGTGAGGCAGATTGTCGCAGTAAAGGGCGCGGCACGCATCCTAGACCTTGGCACGGGCACCGGCGCGATCGCTCTGGCGCTGCTAAAGGAGGTGCCGGAGGCCTATGGAACGGGCAGCGACATCTCCGAGGATGCATTAAAAACGGCGGCGGAGAATGCAGCGCGATTGGGGCTGACGGAGAGGTTTGCCACGCTTACCAGCCACTGGTTCGACAAAATTCAGGTGCGTTTCGACATAATCGTGTCAAATCCACCTTATATACGTAGCGACGTTATCCCCGCACTGGAACCGGAAGTTCGGGATTTCGATCCCCCAGCGGCATTGGACGGAGGCCCTGACGGCCTTGAAGCTTATCGAGCGATTGCCGCAGGTGCAGGAGATTTTCTGGAAAAGGATGGCGTAATCGGCGTCGAGATCGGTTTCGATCAGAGGCAAGCAGTAACCGGGATTTTCCGCTCGGTCGGGTTTACCCTGGCGCAAGCCAGGCGTGATTACGGTGACAACGATCGCGTCCTTGTGTTTACCCGGAGCGACCTTTGATTTTGAACGCAAAAGAAAAGGCTTGGATTCACGCAGGAAGCGGGATAGCTTGCAAGGAACGCACTGGGGCGGCTGGGAATGAACAGCGATTCGTTCGGGTTTAAGGTCAACCCTTGATCCTGCTCTTTTCGGAGAGTTGCGAAGGTTGAGCAATTCCCGGTGCGTGATTCAGTTAATTTAAATGAGACAAGCGGCGGGACGCTTTGTTCGTCCTGTGCGCGGCACGCGAAGTCTTGCTCCGGCCTTTGACCGGCGGACCGCGTGGCCCCTTATCAGCGAAGACAGAGAGTTGGTGAACGATAGATGAGGCCAGGACAGCAGAACAAACGCGGTCGAGGGCGCGGCAGCAACAATAACAACGGCGGCGGCGGCAACAACTTCAACCGCAAGGGCGGTAACCCTCTCAGCCGGACGTATGACAGTTCCGGCCCCGACGTGAAGATCCGCGGCACAGCCCAGCATATCGCCGAAAAATACGCAGCCCTTGCCCGGGATGCGCAGAGCTCCGGCGACCGCGTGATGGCCGAGAACTATCTGCAACACGCAGAGCACTATAACCGCATCATCGCAGCCGCCCAGGCGCAGATGCAGGACCGCTTCCAGCGTGACGATCGCGGCGACTTCCAGGAACGCGACGGCAATGCCGCCGACCAGGATGATTTCGAAGCCATGGACGCAGAAGAAGCCGGTTTCGGGCAGCAGCCTGCGATGGCCGGCGAAACCGCGCAGCCGCAGCAACAACAGCCACGCCGCGAACCCCGCGAGCAGAATGCTCAGGGTGGGGAACAGCAGCCGCGTGAAAACCGCCGCGACCGCGAACAGCGCCGCGACCGCCGCCAGGAGCGTCCTGCTCCGCAGGTTGCCGAAGCTGCTCCCGTCGTCGACGACGGATCCGGCCCACAGCCGGTGATCGAAGGTACTCCGGCGGAAGTGGCTGTCGAGGAAGAGGCTCAGGCCGAGGGCGCGCCGCGCGAGCGCCGCCGCCGCAACGCCGGCAGCCGTCCGCGCAGACCGCGCCGCGGTGAGGGCGCCGAGGAAGGCGAGGCTTCGAGTGAAGAGGCGCCGCCGGCGCTGGTGGAAGCAGCCGGCGAATAAACCCTCCGTCAACAGGCGGAACATCCAAGAACTCCGGTCCGATGGGCCGGAGTTTTTGGTTCCAGGGATGTCATGATGCGGCACCTTCACCTGGGCTTCCGGCCCATGCCCGCGCAACGGCACGCCAGGTTGCTGGTGGGCTGCCGAAGGCTCTCGAAAAGGCGCGATTGAAAGCCGCCTCCGTCGCATATCCGGCTTCATAGGCGATGACGGCGATCGCCTGTCCCGTCGTCGACAGCTTGACGCTCGCCAGATAGAGCCGCCAGTCGCGCACATACCGGATGGGCGAGGTGCCGAGCACCGTCTGGAAGCGCTCCGCCAGCACGCTGCGCGACATGCCCGATGCCGCCGACAAATCCTCCAAGGACCAGTCGCGTTTCGGATCGTCGTGGATGAGCGACAGGCAGCGGCAGAGCGCCGGGTCGGCAAGCGCCGCCAGCCAGCCGGTGGCCCGCGGTTCCGCCATCATGATCCGGTGACGCAGAATCTCGATGAAGATGATTTCAGTCAGCCTTGGCAGCATGGAAATCCCACCTGCGCGCGGGCTGTCGACTTCGTCCACCATCTGGCGGATTGTGGCCCGCAGCCAGTCGCCGTCGTTTGCGCCGCGCGTCCTTACATGGATCAGCTTCGGCAGAGCCCGCTTGAGCGGTGCAAAACCCAGCGCGTCGCATTGAAGGTAACCGCAGAGCAGCCTGACGCCCTGGCCGTCGCCACCATGCCGGATGACGGGAATTTGCCGCCATGGCTTCGGCGGCAATTCGCGGGTCGGGTTGATGAGCGAGCCGTCCGCCCCCGCGCCCAGCTGATGCCCGGTGCCGAAAGGAAAAACGACCACGTCGCCCGTTTCCAGCAGGGCCTCTTCCGCTTCCATCTTCAGCCAGCAATTCCCGGCGACGACGATGTGAAACGGTATCGTACCGCTCGGCCTTCCGGAGAGGCCTGCCATGGAGGGGGTTGCGTCCGTCTGCCAGTTTCCAGAGGGCATGAAGCAGAATTGAAGCGACCCGGAAAGGCGGATCGTCGACAGCAGTGCCGAGAGCACGTCGTCCCGCGCAACACCCAGAGTGTGATCAGGATTTTCGGACAAAGCTTCACGCATTTCGGCCAAAGACGGGTGTGGCCCGCCTTCCTACAGTGAAGAGGTTCAATTCAACTGTGGGAGGATACTATGCAAGCAGCAACTGACAAACTGGTGGTGCTGGTCACCAAGGGCATCGATTCCGAACTTTCGTCCGTCGCCTTCACGATCGCCAACGGCGGCATCACCGCGGGGCTCAAGGTCTCGGTCTTCCTGACCAGCGCCGCGATCGACCTGGTTCGCAAGGGCGGGCAGAAGATGACCCATGTCCCGCCGCTCGATCCGCTTGCGCAATCGATCGCCGATTTCCAGAGCCGCGGTGGCACCATCTGGGCCTGTCCGCCCTGCGTAAAGTCTCGCGGCTACGAGCAGGACGACCTTCTCGACGGCGTCGTCGTGGTCGGCGCGAGCGCGATGCATGCCGAGATCAAGGAGGGAGCGGCGACACTGTCGTTTTAACGGCGGCTAGTGCGGGGAAGGATGTTGGCACGGTCTTAACGTCGCAGGATTTGAAGCCTGCTTTCTTGTCCGCTTCTACCCGAAGCAGGCACTTCCCCGCCATCCTGGCGACGAGCAAACCGCTATCGTGAGGCAGATAGTTCCGCATCAAACTCCTGTTCGAACGCTTGTTTCTTGCCCACAACAAATTTCCGGTATCCCTCGGGATCAACCCAAGCGGCAGGGCCATCGGAAGCAACCTTCTTTAACTTACCCTGCATGTCGAAATACTCTGTATGGTGCCCGAACCACATATCGGGCTCCAGCATTTCCTGGAAATGATGGGTCTTGCGATAGTCCCGAGATATTCCCGGGTAGCTTGGACGGTCAGTCGATACCCTGTAGCCGGGATTGAACCCACCGCCATCGGGAAAAACCACCTTGTATGCCTTGCCGCCCTCAACGATCTGTGTGACCCAAGTTGTCGATCCTCGGGTGTGGCCGGGGGTATTAAAAGCAGTTAGAACGACGTCCCCTAACGCAACGGTATCGCCGTCTCGCAATATGCGATCTACCTTGACCGGTTCGAACCCCATGATCTGCCAGTCGGCGCCGTAGTGAAAATCCGACTTTCCACCGTCCTCCATCTGAGCGATATCCGGCTCCATTACAGCCAATTTTGCGTTGGAAAGCTTCTTGAGGTGTGCGAATCCGCCCGAGTGATCGGAATGTGCGTGGCCATTAATCATGATCTTGATATCTTCGGGTCGAAAGCCGAGCTTTCGTATCGATCCTTCAACCATGGGACCGGAAGTCGGATCGCCGGTGTTCAACAAAATGTTGCCTTCGGTTGTGACAAACAGGAAGGAACTCAGGCCCTGTGTTCCGACGAAATAGAGGGGGCCGGCGATATGGAATGGCTCCTGGGGATCACGCCAGCGGAGGAATTTCGTCGCCAGTTGGATGAAGAGATTGTTGTCCTTCGCGAGCGTCTCCTTGGTGATACCACTCTTGGCTATTTCCTCTTTGGTGAGGTTCATTTCAGTCGAAACGCTTTCTTGTGCCAGGACGGAGCCGTTGACGCTGGAAAGGCAGCATACGGTTGCTAGAGAGAGGAACAAGGATCGGGACGGGTGCATTGCACGGGCTCCTGATTGGCCGGTGAAGTTGCACCAGCAATATATCACACGCGCGGTCTCACAGCTACCGGAGCCGTTTTATGAATTCCGCGCTTAGAAGAATGCTGATGGCTTAGGCCCGAAGCCGTCTCCTTCTGCCGACCAAGTCGTTACGGTGGTTCCTCGTCCTCTTCTCGCGAGGGACGATGAAAAGCTCCTCCGCAGGTCCTTTAAATCGGAAAAAACGCTTACCATATCTCCAGCAACGCCGAGCGATCGGCAGGGCTCGCCTTTGAGGGAGCTCAATCTCAATCATCGGCTTGTGCCTTATAAAGGGCAGGTCGATCACTGGAGGTCAGAGAATGAACATCGAAAAATATTCCGAGCGCGTCCGCGGTTTCCTGCAGTCGGCCCAGACACAGGCTCTGGCTTCGGGGCACCAGCAATTTGCCCCCGAGCACGTGCTGAAGGTCCTGCTCGACGACGATCAGGGCATGGCGTCCTCGCTCATCGAGCGCGCAGGCGGCAATGCCAAGGAAGCGCGCATCGCCAACGATGCCGCCCTTGCCAAACTGCCGAAGGTTTCCGGCGGCAGCGGCGAGATCTACCTTTCCCAGCCGCTCGCCAAGGTGTTCTCGACCGCCGAGGATGCCGCCAAGAAGGCTGGCGACAGTTTCGTGACCGTCGAACGCCTGCTTCTTGCGCTTATCATCGAGAGTTCGGCTTCCACCGCCGCGACGCTGAAAAAAGCGGGGGTGACCGCCCAGGGCCTGAACCAGGTCATCAACGATATCCGCAAGGGACGGACGGCCGACAGCGCCAATGCCGAACAGGGCTTCGAGGCGCTGAAGAAATATGCGCGCGACCTGACCGCGGAAGCCCGCGACGGTAAGCTCGATCCGGTCATCGGCCGCGACGATGAAATCCGCCGCACGATCCAGGTTCTTTCCCGCCGCACTAAGAACAATCCGGTCCTGATCGGCGAACCGGGTGTCGGCAAGACCGCGATCGCCGAGGGCCTGGCGCTCCGGATTGTCAACGGCGACGTTCCCGAGAGCCTCAAGGACAAGAAGCTGATGGCGCTCGACATGGGCGCGCTGATTGCGGGCGCGAAATATCGCGGCGAATTCGAGGAACGGCTGAAGAGCGTTCTGAACGAGGTGCAGTCGGAAAACGGCGAGATCATCCTGTTCATCGACGAGATGCACACGCTGGTCGGCGCCGGCAAGTCCGAAGGCGCGATGGATGCGTCCAACCTCCTGAAGCCGGCGCTTGCCCGCGGCGAGCTGCATTGCGTCGGGGCGACCACGCTCGACGAATACCGGAAGCATGTGGAAAAGGACGCAGCCCTTGCCCGGCGTTTCCAGCCGGTCATGGTCGACGAGCCGACGGTCGAGGACACGATCTCGATCCTGCGCGGTCTCAAGGAAAAATACGAACAGCATCACAAGGTCCGGATCTCGGATTCGGCGCTTGTCGCGGCTGCGACGCTTTCCAATCGTTATATCACCGACCGTTTCCTGCCGGACAAGGCGATCGACCTGATGGACGAAGCCGCCTCGCGGCTGCGCATGCAGGTGGATTCGAAGCCCGAGGAACTGGACGAGCTCGACCGGCGCATCATGCAGCTGAAGATCGAGCGCGAGGCCCTGAAGAAAGAAACCGACAGCGCCTCGGCCGATCGGCTGCAGCGTCTCGAAGGCGAGGTAACTTCGCTTGAGGAGCAGGCGGATGCGCTGACGGCCCGCTGGCAGGCGGAAAAGCAGAAGCTCGGTCTTGCCGCCGACCTGAAGCGGCAGCTTGACGAAGCCCGCAACGAGCTGGCGACCGCCCAGCGCAAGGGTGAATACCAGCGCGCCGGCGAACTGACCTATGGCGTGATCCCGGATCTGGAAAAGCGCCTCGAGGATGCCGAAGCCAAGGACAATTCGACGAATGCCATGGTGCAGGAAGTCGTGACGCCTGATGCGATCGCCCATGTCGTTTCCCGGTGGACGGGGATTCCGGTCGACAAGATGCTGGAAGGCGAGCGCGAAAAGCTGCTTCGCATGGAAGACGAACTGGCGAAGTCCGTCGTCGGCCAGGGCGATGCCGTGCAGGCCGTTTCGCGCGCCGTCCGCCGTTCGCGCGCCGGTCTGCAGGATCCGAACCGGCCTATCGGGTCGTTCATCTTCCTCGGTCCGACCGGTGTCGGTAAGACCGAGCTGACGAAGTCGCTCGCCCGCTTCCTGTTCGACGACGAGGCCGCGATGGTGCGCATCGACATGTCGGAATACATGGAAAAGCACTCCGTGGCACGCCTGATCGGTGCGCCTCCCGGTTATGTCGGCTACGAAGAAGGCGGCGCGCTGACGGAAGCGGTCCGCCGCAAGCCTTACCAGGTGGTGCTGTTCGACGAGATCGAGAAAGCGCATCCCGACGTCTTCAACGTTCTCCTGCAGGTGCTCGATGACGGGCGGCTGACGGACGGGCAGGGCCGTACGGTCGATTTCAAGAACACGATCATCATCATGACCTCCAACCTCGGCGCGGAATATCTTACCAGCCTGCGTGAGGGCGAAGATGTCGACAGTGTTCGCGACCAGGTGATGGACGTGGTCAAGGCTTCTTTCCGGCCGGAATTCCTGAACCGCGTCGACGAGATCATCCTCTTCCACCGCCTGCGCCGCAGCGAGATGGGGGCGATTGTCGATATCCAGATGAAGCGGCTTCTCAATCTGCTTGCTGAGCGCAAGATCGGTATCGATCTCGGTCAGGATGCCCGCGAATGGCTGGCCGAGAAGGGTTACGATCCGGTCTATGGCGCGCGGCCGCTGAAGCGGGTGATCCAGAAATACCTGCAGGATCCGCTTGCCGAGCAGATCCTCGGCGGCCAGATCCCGGATGCTTCGACCGTAGCGGTCGGTTCGGGTTCCGACCGGCTTCTGTTCCGCGTCAAACGGGACGTTAGCGAGGCGGCGTAAGGCCAAGCGAACAGACAAAAAGCAAATGGCGGCTTCGGCCGCCATTTTCATGTCCGGGATCGGGAGGATTACCGGCTGGCGACTTCGTCTGGCGGCTGGGTGTTGAGGAGGGCGTCGATACGCTTGCGTTCCTCTTCGAAACGGACGAGCGCCTTGCCGCTCAGCGAGCTGCCGCCGGGAAGACGGACCTTCATCGGGTCGACCTTGGTGCCGTTGACGATCAGCTCGTAGTGCAGATGCGAACCGGTGGATTGGCCGGTCGAGCCGACATAACCAATCACCTGGCCCTGGGTTACCTTCGCACCTTCGCGAATACCGGACGCGATCGCGCTCTGGTGGTTGTAGGAGGATTCATACCCGTTCGCATGCCGGATGATGGTCTGGTTGCCGTAACCGCCGGAATCCCAGCCGGCTTTTTCCACCACGCCGTTGCCGGCGGCGATGATCGGGGTTCCGCGGGGGGCTGCCCAGTCTACGCCGGTATGCAGGCGCGCGTAACCGCCAAGAAGCGGATGGCCGCGCATACCGAAGCCGGAGGTCATGCGGCCGTTGGGGAGCGGATTGCGCAGCAGGAACTGCCGTATGCTTTTTCCGTTCTCGTCAAAATAGTCGATCGAATTGTCATCGGTATTCTGGAAACGATAAAAGCGCGTCGACGTTTCGCCGAAATGGGCGTCCACGAAGAGAAGTTCAGAATTCTTGTCCGCCTGGCCCTTTTCGTCGGTGACGGAGAAGAAGGCTTCGATCCGGTCGGTCGGCTTCAACTGTGCCTGAAGATCGACATTGCTCGCTAGCAGCTTTACCAGCAGGCCGGTCATCTCCTTGCTCATGCCGTAGGAGAGGGCGGCGCGATAGATGCCGTCATAGACACGCGGCAATTCCCGGCCGGTGACGATCTGCGGCGGCTGCTCGCTGAAGGCAGAGGCGACCGCATCCAGCATCGGCGGCTCTTCGCCATCCACGAACCGACCATGGTCATCAAGCGCCACGGTCACCTCATGCCGGCCTTTCCGGTAAAGGCTGGCGCGGACGACCAGAACCATGTCGCCTTGCTGGATCACGCCGATGCGCAGCACGTCGCCCGGGCCAAGATCGGCTTCGCCGAGGCGGGACTGCAGGTAACCGGATATTTCGCGAGCCTTGCCCTCGGGGTAACCGACCTCGGTCATCGCCTGGGTTACGGTTTCGGGCTTGCGGACGGGAATGATGTCGTCGGCATATTCGCGTGTACGGGAGGTGATCGGTTCCGGCGCCGAAACCGATATGTTCTCCTCGACGATCCGCGCCGAAAGCCCCGCCGTTATGTCGACGCCGCCATCATCGTCCTTGGAAGAGAAACGCTGGGGGTCGACATAATAGAGGGCGGAAAGCTGGGTATTGCCGTCGGTGAGGACGGAACCGTTAGAGCGGACGTTTTCCTCCACTTCCTCGAGCGTCATCGTCGGCGCATAGGCATAGGCGCTGCCCTTTACCGGAAAGGCGATGGTCTGAAGGCTGACTTCGGATTCGACGTTGGAGCCATAGATGGTGCCGGCGCGGGCCGCTGGCGGAGGAGGGGTTTCGCTGGAGGAGAAGATCGTCAGCGGATCGAAGTTCGGATAATCCTCCTGCGCCACGTGATTGGCGGCAAGCGTCATCTTCACATGGGCAAAGGGCCGCCGGCGCACGACCTCCTTGCTTCCCTCATGGGCGACGGTGGAGACCTCCAGGATCTTCCGGTCGGTCGGCATTGCGACGATATTGCCGGCAAGAAGCCGTTTGCCGCGGGAAGCGCTGTCGGAGTCATTGGTCGGGATCGAGGCGGAAGCCTCCGCGGGGATGGCAAGCTGCTGGCGCCCGTCGAGGGCGGCAAACAAAGCGACACCCATCAGGATCGAAGAGGTTATGCCGGTCAGAAAGGTGCCCGACAGCCAACGGAGCGAAATCTCCCGGCGATCCGGAGCACGACGGCCGTCGGCGAGGATCGGCGGTTCGTTGCCGAGTGAGCGGAGCATGCTGCGGGCCGTGATCATGCCAGTCTTAAGCCAGTTCCCTGATACTCGTTAATACCGCATGCAGAATAGACATTCTGCCTTTGGAACCTTGGGCCAAACATGTGCCCGTTTCAAACAGGAGAGTCAAATCGGCCAGGTCGCAAAGGCGTGCATTGCTTGAAATCGGCCTGCGAATCCCCATCTACTCTCTGGTAACCATGAGATTGTGATCTTGTCGGGGCAAATTTGGGGCGCCCGCCCATTGGCGGCCGTCTCGCGGGCTTTGCGACGGCATTGCAGTTCCAAAGGGGATAGGGTTTTTTCGGCGTTTTCCCGAAACTTTCCAGAGAAATCAGCAGGTTATGATTTTTCTGGAAAATTCCAAATCAAGCCTGTTGACTTGTTTGTGGGCATGGATTTATAACCCCGCTCACTGACGAGGGCGGCGGCGCTGCTGGCGACGACGACTTTCGTTCTGAAGAAAT